>CAYOIT010000011.1:0-8935 GCA_964404035.1 uncultured Verrucomicrobiota bacterium
ACGCGGCCGATGCCGGGCGGCGTTCCGCCTTCGCCAGGCTTCGGCGTGACAAGAGCGCCCGGCCTACTCAGGGACGGCCTCCGGTCAACACACCAACCTGATCGTCTTGATCTCGAACGGGCGGAAGTCGAGTTCGATGTCGCCGTTATCGGGACGGTCAATGACTCGCACCGTCTTCTCCATCATGTCGGTTTCCAGCGCCTTCCTGACCGGCAGTGCGGTCTTCAGGACGCAACGCGTTGCCGTGCGTGCGGCCTCGTAAAGCCTTACCACGACATCCCCCGAGCCGTCTTCAGCCGGCTTAACCGTCTCGATCAGCACGTTGTTGGCGTCGAGGGTGAACAAGCCGACCTGGTTTTCACTTGTCCGGTACCCCGCGATCGAGGTGACGGGCATGTTCAGGTCGTAGGCGGCTTGATTGAGCCCGCTATCCTTGAAGGGGCCATTCCAGCAGTAGAAGGCGTACGTGAACTCCTGCACGCCCTTGTCTGCGGTCATGTCCGGCGCCAGGGCGGACTTGAGCAGGGTCAGATTGATGCTGTTCCCTTCCACGCTGACACCGTACTTGCAGTCGTTCAACACGGCGGCGCCGCGGGCTTCCTCGGCCAGCGCGGTCCACTTGTTGTTACAGACTTCAAACCTGGCGGCATCGTAAGGGAGGGTGGCATGCGTCGGCCGGCGCAGGTGCCCGAACTGAATGTCATGCAGGGCATCCTCGGATGAAACGGTGACCGGGAAATTCACTTTCAGGAGCTTGTGGCTTTCCTTCCAATCCACCGTCGTCCGAAAATCAACGCGCCGGCTTCCTGCCCGAAGGATAATATCCTGTGTCAGGGTCGACTTGTTGATCTTTCGGGTCACCCGGATGGCGACGAAGAGGGGCCCTTTGGCCTTCACCTCGATCTTGGCGGAGCGATCCAATTCGATCGGCTGCAGCTTGTACATGCTGTCGATATCCCAGGCGTCAAACCAGCCTGGCACATCTTTGTAGAGCCGGAGACTGTTGCAGGGCCCGGCGGCGATCTGGCGACCGCTCTGCTTGTCGACGATGCTGGTGATTTCCCCCGACTCGTTGAGGGTGAGCGCGAGGAATTCATTGACCAGTTTATCGGGCGCCGCCTTGACCATGTTGGAAACCGTCGCGGGGCTAGCGCGCCGCAGGGAGGTCCAGCCGCAGGCGGGAATGTCATTCACAAGGGTGAACGTCCGGTTGCCCATTTTCTGCGAGGGCAGGGGCATGCCATCGGCGGTGGCCACGCCGGTGAAATCACGCGGCAGTTCCAGGAGCGCATCGCGTTTGGCGGCTAGAGAGTTGAAAACGGTGACGGAATCCTTGTCCGCCTTCAACAACTTGGCGCGGGCCGTGTCCGCCAGGGCGCGGGCTTTGGCCAGCACATCGGCATGCAGGGCTTCCGCTTCCTCGTAGACCCGATGAATCGATGAACCGGGGATGATGTCATGGAACTGGCAGAGCAGGACATCCTTCCAAAGCCGGTCGACCTGCTGGAGCGGATAGCGGTACTTGGCCAGCACGCCTGCCGCCGAACCCCACAGTTCCAGTTCGCGCAGTCCGACTTCACAGAAGCGGTTGCCGCGTTTGGTACGGGCCTGGGAGGTGTAAGTGCCTCGATGGGCCTGGAAGTAGAGCTCGCCGACCCAGGTCGGCAATTTGCCGTTATCGGCCGTCTTCAGGAACTTCGTGGGCGGCGCAATCTCACAGCGCGGCAGCCCTTCGAGATTCTTCATGCGACGCAGGAATTCAAGATGCTGCCGCGTGGGACCGCCGCCGCCGTCGCCCCAGCCGAACGGGACAATGCGCCCCTTGTGGCTGGAATCCTTCTGCACGCGCTCATGCCACCGCTGCACAATGGAGGCGGGTTTGGTCTCGGAATTGTAGTCGTTGTGCAGGTAGGACAACACCTTCGTGCCGTCGATTCCCTCCCACCAGAACAGGTTATAGGGGAAGGGGTCGCCGCCGTTGTAGGTCCAGAAGATCTTCTGGGTGGAGAAATACTTGATGCCGCAGCCTGCCATGATCTGGGGCATGGCGCCGGTATAGCCGAAGACATCCGGCAGCCACATTAATTCGCTGTTGACGCCAAATTCTTCCTTGAAGAATCGTTTGCCGTGAATGAACTGCCGGATCAGGCTTTCGCCGCCTGTCACGTTGGTGTCGGCCTCCACCCACATCGCGCCGTCCGGGATCCACTGCCCTTTCCGGATGGCCCGCTTGATCCGGGCGTAGAGTTCCGGGTAGCGGGTCTTGGTCATCCAATAGAGATGGGACTGGCTCTGCAGGAATTTGTACTCGGGATACTCGTCCATCAGCGCGAGCTGCGACGAGAAGGTGCGTCCGCACTTGCGTTCCGTCTCCTGCAACGGCCATAACCAAGCCACATCGATATGCGAGTGACCGAAACACGTCATCAGCGGACTGGTCGAACCATTGCGGCACGCCAGCAGGGGATCAAGCAGCTGGCGCCCTGCCCGGACCGTGGCCATCATCTCCGCCCGCGGCAGCTCAAGATCGACCACCAGGGTCAGTTGCCGGAGAGCGTCATCGATCTCGGCGACTCTCAGCGATTCCTTGTCGAGCCCCGCATCCCGCAACTGAAGGAGGGTCTGCGCGTCGAACCAGAGCTGGTACAACTCTTCCTCCCAGATACCGAATGTTGTTTTGCCAACCTTGGTCTGAGCGGCTGCCGGTTCCGGAACCATCGCGATCCCATCCGGGCAGGGACCGCCCCCGCACTCCAGCTTGCCGTGTCCGCCGTAGGACTCGATCAGGACGTCGAACCTTTCGCCGCCCTTGGCCTGACGGGTCAGGGTGATCTCGCGATCCGTGTTGCCCTTGGCACCGGCGGCGGCACCGTTGATGAAGATGATGGACTCTCCGCCCGTTTCCACAGCCAGGGCCAGCCGTTCGCCTTTCGCGGAGCGGGGGACGACGATGGTCGCGCGAAACCAGCAGTACTCCCACTTGGCGCCCCAGGGCGTACCGGCAGGCATGGGGGAGAACGGCAGTTTCTTGACTTCGGCAGGGGTCAGTTGCGTATGAGTGCGGTGTCCTTCGAACACAACCTCGCCCAGCGGAAGATAGAACATCTTGGGCATGGTGTTGCACCAATGATCAACGCGGCGACGCCATTCAGGATTGATTGCCATAGTGTTTCTCCGTGTGAATAGAGGAGACTGAGTATCAAATGCGGCGCGCTTCTGCAATCGCCGTTCAAAGGCCCACTCCGCGGCGGGCGCAAGGCAGCCTAGTCGGGTGCCGATTACCAAAGTCATTCTGCCGACTCATCCCGTATCCAGGCCCACCCCTGCCTACCTCCAAGGAGGGGATCCTCGCCTGTTTCCGCCATTCGGTTCCCCTCCCTGGAGGGGCAGGGGTGGGTTCTTCGTAGCTCCAGAACAAGTTGCCCATCTCGGTGAATCAGCCCTGACGGGCACCATTGTCCATTCTGCCACTCGTGTCCGGGCATTGCCGTTCAGAAGAAGGCGGCAGCGAGAAGCTCTTCCGCCTCCCGGATCCAGTCAGGATCGAACCGAGGAGCGGGCGGCAGGCGTACCAATATTCTGCGGGCGGCCATCTTGTTGGCGATGGCGGCTGAAGCGTAGCGGTCGAGGAGATGCGAGGGACACCGACGCAGCGTGGCGATCAGGGTATCGAGCAGATCGAGAGGTTCTTCATTTTCGGGTTGCAGGACAAACTGAAACAGGGTGTCCGGTTCGGCGTGAATGGCCCGCCGAATGAAGCCGGCTAAGGCCTCCCGCGAGTCGAACAGATTGGCGCCACGGATCATCACGGCCCGGCGATTGCCGGAACCGGGAGGCATTGTCGCGGCAGTCAGGCTGCCGGCCTCGACGGCGATGGCTTCCGGAAAGAGATCGGGCAGTTGGCGGCCTACGAAACGGCCGGTGGCAATATCGGAACGCAGACGAGGGTGCCGGGCGATCATCTCCTCGATGGTCCGGAAATCGTCTGGCGAAAGTGTCCTGGTCGAGGTGACCGCATAGGGGGGGATCTTTCCGGACTTGATCTGCCACGCCCCGTGCCGGGCTCGCAGCTCCGTGCCCGGAAGCAGGAGGGTTTGGAGACACTGGACATTCACCCCCCGAAAGCGCAAGGCCCACGGCAGGCTGTGGCGCAAGTCATCCAGGCCCTGGCGCGGCAGACCGTACATGAGGTCCAGCGTGACCTTGATGTGGCGGCGGGACAGACGGCGAACCCCTTCCTCCAGCCTGTCGAGGTTGGTGGGGCGCCGGATCTCGCGCAACACCGCGGCATCGCGGCTCTGCACGCCCACCTCGATATCCACAAAATTCGCCGCCGAGAGCAGGTCAGCCGCCTCCTCGGTAATGCGGTCGGCATTCAGTTCGGCAAAGAAACATAGCTTGCGTGAGCGGTTCAGGCGGACCAGGCGCTGGAGGATCTCAGTACTGCGGGGATGGGCATTAAAGGTGGGGTCGATGAACCGGATCTCGCAGGCGCCGAGGCGGCGCAAGGCTCTAACCCGCTCCTCGATCGCTTCCGGCGCCAGGAAGGAGAGGGTGCGACGAAGATGCGGATAACGGCAATAGGTGCACCGCATGGGGCAGCCCCGCGAGGTTTCGACGTAGGCCATTCCGCGGGTATTGGGGCCGCAGGCCGGGTAGTCGGGTGGCGGAAGCGCCGTGGCCAGATCGACCGGCGGGGGCACGGTCTTTCCCCAGCGATAGCCGTGGGGGGTTAACAGGGCCACGGTCGAGTAGTCCAGCGACCGTCCGGTTCGAAACGCTTCAAGGATGGAGGGAAAGACGGTTTCACCTTCGCCGACGACGACAGCCTGAGCCACGCGGCTTTGGAAGAGGAAAGGATGCTCGTGCGCGGTTTCGGGGCCGCCCACCACGAAACGGACCTGGGGCAGATAAGCGCTGACGGCCTTCAGCAGCCTGAGGGTCCATTCTATATTCCAGAGATAAAGCGTGGCGGCAATGACGTCCGGCTTGAGTTCGAGGATAGACTCGACCAGTTTCACCGTGGAGCCTTGCTGGGCGGATTCCGGAATCTTGAAGAACTGATGATGACGTCCTTCCCCCGCCTGTTCCGTCGCGTGTTGGAGGTAGGCCGCGGCCAGGTGCAGGTTCTCGTTTGGACCGGACACATCATTGTCCAGCTGGGGAAGCTGAAGAAACAGGACTTTGCGTTTCGCTGCCATGGTATGAACCGTCCCAGCCCTTGCGGCGGATCAGCGTCCAATGATGACACTCATTTTCGAGACGGCGCCCGTGGTGGTCATCGAGGCCGTGGCCTGCTCCAGAACCTGCACCCGCTCGATCCATTCCCGTGCCGCATCAAGGGTGGTGCCGGTCGTCGTCGATCCCTCGGATCCCCCCACCATCATGGCAAGCTGGGTGGCCGCCAGTGCTTCTTTTAGCGTCTTCCCGCAGCGATTGAGATCGACCCAGGCCGAGGCCGACGCGTCCGAAGCGGAGGGGCGTGCCCAGGTCTCTTCTCCGGTCTGCGGAGGGCGGTTAAGGAGGCGCTGAAGCATGGCGGCATTGCTGGCGAGGATGAGCCAGTTGTCCAGCATGGTATAGGCCACCTGCTCATCAGGCTCAAACTTGCCATACACGTTGTTCCGGGTCTCTGCGATCAGCGTGATGGGGCGGCCCGCTGACTCGACGGTGCGGGCAGCCAGACTCCAGCCATAGCGCGAGTTCAGCACCTCGACCATCCGATTGATGCGTGCCGAGCCCTCGTTGGCGTCACGCACCTGCACCCCGATGACCAGGGTGGGAACGCGCAGTCCCTTACCGACCAGGGCGGCGACGGACTTGCCGAGCGCTCCACGAATACGTCCGCTGTGTTCACGGTTGAGTAGAGCCAGGAAGGCCAGTGCATTCGTGGGGGCCTCATGGGTGTCGGTGAGTTGGCTGACGGCCTCGGCCCACAGCGGGGTGGCCGTTTGCAGCAAGACGGGACGTGACCAGGATAGTGGCATGACCGTGACCAAGTCGGGAGCTGACCCCAGGAACGAAGCCATTTTCCGGTAGTCGGGTTGGGTGGAAAGTGCGGACGCCGCGGGCAAGGCCTGGTTCCCGACGAGGGAAAGATCAAGACGGCCGTCGGGCAGAAAAGTGACTCCGAGGCCGATAAGATTGGGTGAGAAACGCGTGGCATCGCCGCCGGAGGCGAGGCTGTACCACCCCCAGTGCGGAAGGTTTGTGGGGGCAAGCGCCCTGGCGGAGGCGAGCTCACCGGAGGTTAATACCGACGGCCGGGTGGGGTGACCGTCGCCGGTTTCAATCAACCACCGCACGCCGGCGGGATCGGACGACACGCACCCGAGGACCATTCCTTCTGAAAGCGCCAGAGACAGCCGTTGCCCCGGTTGAGAGAACTTGGTGCGCGTGATCCAGATGGTACGGCCATAGTCCAATCGAATCGGGCGCAGATCGGCGGATTTGAACCATCGCAGATGCCAGCGGAGACGCTGACTCTCGCCCCCGATCCATGAGGCGAAGACCCAGGCCGGCTTGCGTTGATAGCCCAACTCCGGGACGTAAGCGAACACGGTCTCGCGGGAGGCCAGGCGGTGAATCCAAGCCTGGGTTTCGCGGTTTGAGCAGACGCTGGTCAGATCCTGGTCACGAACCCCTGCTGAGATCAAAGCGCTTCGCATCACGGGATGACTGGCCATGACGTTCAATTCCTGATCCAGGTTCCTGTGAACGGTCACAAAGGTGGCGTTCGAAGGGATGGCCGAGAAGACGGCATCCGGCCGGTAGGGAACCGACAGCACCCACCAAAGCCCCGATAGGGCGAAGAGGAGGAGCAGAACCCAGAAAGCCGTTTTGCGGAATCGGGCACTCATATCCGGAGGCTGCCTGTGAGGGAACTGGCAGAGGGCAGGGCATGACGCTTCAGGTAGTCCGCGATGCCCTCCACTACCCGAAGGGCGGTCTCGGGCTCGGTGAAGTTGGCCGTCCCGATGGCCACGGCGGAGGCACCGGCGATCATGAACTCGACCGCTTCCTTGGTGGACGTGATGCCCCCGATGGCAATGATGGGGACTTTGACGGCCTTGGCCGCCTCATAAACCAGTTTGACAGCGATCGGGTGAATGCCGGGCCCGCTCAAACCGCCCGTCACATTGGCCAGTATCGGGCGGCGCGTCTCCACATCGATGGCCATGGCCGGGAACGAATTGATGAGCGAGAGGGCATTGGCGCCGTTCTCCACGCACACCTTTGCGAACGATCCGATATCGGAGACGTTCGGGGCCAGTTTGGGAATGATGGGAAGCCGCGTTCTGGCGCGAACCGCCGCCACCACCCGTGCGGTGGCGTCCAGGTTGGTCCCGAAGGCACTTCCGCCGGCCTTGATGTTCGGGCAGGAGATGTTCACCTCCAAGGCATGAACGCCTTCCACATCGTCGAACCGGGCGGCCACTTCGGCATAGTCTTCGACCGTTTTGCCCCAGATATTGACTATCACGGCTATGTCGTAACGTCGCAGGAAAGGCATGTATTTCTCGCAAAACCCATCAACGCCGGGATTCTGCAGGCCGATTGCGTTGATCAAGCCACCCGGCACTTCGACGAGTCGCGGGGTCCGGTTCCCGCCCCAGGGCTTCAGGCTGATGCCCTTGACCACGATGGCGCCCAGCTTATTCAGATCCACCAGTTCGGCATATTCCGGTCCATACCCAAAGGTCCCCGAAGCAACCATCACCGGATTCTTCATCCGGATGCCCGCCAGTTCGATGTTAAGTGAAGGATGCATAGAGTCCTAGTCCTCCCAGACCACGGTGCGGGCTTCAAAAACAGGGCCTTCTTTGCAGACCCGGACAAGGGTTTCCTGTCCATCGATCTGCACTTTCTGGACGCAGGCAAGGCAGGCACCGACCCCGCAGCCCATGTGGCGGTCAAGCGACAACCAGGCCTTGAATCCATCACGGACAGCCCGGGTGCCGACCGCTTTCAGGAGGCCGTTTGGACCGCAGGCATAGCATTCGGGAGTGGGGCCACCCTTGCCGGTCTTGAGCCAGGCATCGAGGGGGACAGTGACAAGGCCCTTGGTTCCCAACGACCCATCCTCGGTGGCGATCTCCACGTCCCATCCGATGCTCCGGAACTCATCGGCCAGAAGGATATCGGAGTCCTTGGCGCCGCCGACGAAGAGAACCCCTTTCTGCTGAAGCTCGCGGGCGAGAAAGAAGAGCGGGGCGACTCCATATCCGCCGGCCACAAGAAGGGGCATCCGTCCCGGGGGAAGGGGCAATGGAAAACCATTGCCCAAAGGGCCCAGAATGTTCAGGGCATCGCCCGCGGTCAAACTCCGCATCGCTTCGGTGCCACGCCCCACTTCCTTATAGAGGATGGACAGGGTAGAGCCATCGACGCGATAGATGCTGAAGGGCCGGCGCAACACCGCATCGTGAAGGGCGGCGATGCGAAGGTGAACAAACTGGCCGGGCCGGGCCAGCGGCGCGATGATCGGAAGTTCGAGGGTCAGCACCCGATACCCCGCTCCGATGGGGAGGTGACTGACGACTTTTCCATTCTCAAGTTGCATAATCCTAGCCATTCCTTTCGCGGTAAGCTAGCGTCCTGCCGCGACTTGTTCAACCAAATCCGCGAGTTTTTCGTCGGCGCCGGTCATGGCGCGCCGGCGTGCGGCCACATGCATCGCCTTGAGCGCCGCCGCGTCCTTCATCCGGCCCTGGATGTAGGCGGTAAGTACGTCCACCGTAAGGTCCTTTTGTTCGATCACATCCGCGGCCCCTGCGGCGGCGATGGCGCGGGCATTGGCCACCTGATGGTTGCGGGCCGCCAGCGGGTAGGGGACCAAGAGCGCGGGAATTCCGAACAACGCCAGCTCCATGCAGGAGTTGGCGCCCGAGCGGGCAATGGCCAGGTCTGCGCCCTGGTAGGCTGTCGCCATCTC
>CAYOIT010000011.1:9035-48854 GCA_964404035.1 uncultured Verrucomicrobiota bacterium
GCCAGCACGGGTCCCACGGACGAGTAGCTTCCCATGGCGAGCATCACCTGAGGGCGGCGCTGTCGAAGCGCCCTGAGGCTGGCCTGGTAGACCCGAATCAACGTGGCGATCGAGAAAGGCAGGCGGAGCGGAGAGCCTGAGAGTCCTTCGGCGGAAATGCTGACGACTGGGCCGGGCCAGGCGTGGCGGGTCGATGCTTCAATCGACTTCCCTGCCAGCCAGAGTGTGACGTCATGGCCTCGGGACTGCAGGACCCGAGCCGTGGCCAGTCCCGGAAAGACGTGCCCTCCCGTTCCTCCGCAAGAGACACTGTAGGTTCCCATAGATCGATTCCTCATGCTGAAGGCTTCACCCGACGCTCAGGGCGTCGGCAATCTCCTGGCGCTGGCGTTCGAGTTCCGCGATTTCCTGGCGCCAGAACGCCGGTTGTCCCCACCCGGGCGCGAGCCGGGAGAATCCTCCATCGGCTTTCTGGCGCGCGCACCAGGCCGTGTAATGGATAAAACGCATCGCGCGCAGGGGCTCAATCAGGCGTAACGTCTCACGCGGAAAGGCGAGGAACGTTTCATAACCCTCGAGCAGCAGTTCAACTTCCGTGCGGGACTGGCTCACCCGATCCGGGAGCAGCAACCAGAGATCCTGCACCGCCGGACCGACGGCCATGTCGTCGAAATCGAGCAGATGATAGCCTTCACCGGGCCGGGACAGGATGTTGCCTTTATGGCAGTCACCGTGAATGCGGAGTTCCTGAATATCGTCGAAGAGCGGAGCAATGTCGTCGATCAGGTCACACACCACGTCCTCGTAAGCATCGATGAATTGGGGATCCACGGTGCCGGAATCGAGGATGTAAGTGAGATGATCCTCCGTGGCATGACGGGGATCGAGACGGATCCGGTCACGGGGGGCATGCCGGGCGCCCACGGCATGCAGCCGCGCGATCAGGCGTCCAATTTGAAGCCATTCCGGCCCCGCGATCTCGTCCAACGGGCGTCCGCCCTTTTTGGGGAACACGGCAAACCAGATGCCGGCGAGGTTGTGCAGGAGTGCCCCATCGGCCCCCGGCAAAGGCGGCACCACCGGCACCTCGGCTTCATGCAGTTCCTTGAGGAAATCGAGCTCATCCTGAAGCGCATCACGGCTCCAGCGGCCGGGCCGGTAGAACTTGACGATGACGAATCCTCCCGCCTCCAGCGCCACCTCGTAGACGCGGTTGATATAGCTGTTCAGGGGGCGACAGAGATTTGAACAACGCGTTCCCAGTGCGGATTCCACGGCGTCAATCACGATATCCGGCGAGAGCGAGCCAAAGTCGGGCGCGCCACGCGGGGGACGGTTATCTAATGGGGCAGAATCAGTCATAAGTGGGGAAAGATACCTGAACGGGGTCTCGCGTGCCACTCTCGATTGAAGTTTCGCGTCATTGACGGCCACCCCGGTAGCATCATACAAACAGCCTGTGCCGCAGGATAGACTGGAGACAGGCTCAAGGGTTATGCAACAGAACATCAGTGCTTCGCCAACCGTTCCAGGGAAACCTCACTTTCGCTATCGCATCACCGTGGCCTATGACGGCTCGGCCTATGCCGGCTGGCAGGTCCAACCGGCCCATGTGACGGTACAGCAGAGGATCGAGGAGGTGCTCGCGTCCCTTTCCGGCGAAGCGGTCAAAGTGCATGGCAGTGGCCGTACGGACCAGGGGGTGCACGCCGAGGGGCAGGTGGCGCATTTTGACCTGTCGAAGGCGTGGCCACCGGGTGTCCTTCTCAAAGGATTGAACGCGCTTCTTCCCGTCGATATCCGGGTCCTGCGTCTTGCGAAGGCCCGGGCTGACTTTCATGCGCGGCGAAGCGCGGTCAAGAAGGAGTATCGTTACGTCATCTGGAATGGCGAGATCATGGATCCCTGCCGGCGTCTCTATGCCTCCCAGGTGCGGAAGACGCTCGACACCAAAGCCATGCAGGCCGCCGCCCTGGAACTGGTGGGACGACACGACTTCGCCGCGTTCACCGCCAATCCGAATCGGGTGGTGGAGAGCACCGTCCGGAAGATCGAATACCTGAAGGTGCGAAAGAAGGGCTCCGAGATCACGGTCATCGTGGCCAGTGAAGGCTTTCTCTACAAGATGGTCCGCAGCCTCTGCGGACTGTTGATCAGGGTGGGGGAAGGCGCCGTCACCGTGCCTGAGGTCCGGGAGATTCTGGCGTCCCGCGTCCGGACCGCCCGTGTGCCGACAGCGCCGCCGCAGGGGCTCTTCCTGTGGCGTGTCTGGTATTAGCAGGACAGCCACGCAATCTTGACGTTCTTCCGGCGAGCCTCCATACTCCCGCCACTATCTTTTCTTGACCTGAACAACCAGTAGGACCCCATGTCAATACCCGGACTCCATGAGCATGAGCTGCTGATCGTCGATGGCGCCTGCGGGACGAACCTGCAGGCGATGGACATTCCCGCATCGGCCTGGCAGGGCAAGGACGGCTGCAACGAATGGCTCAATGTGACGGCCCCGTGGGCGATCGAGTCGCTGCACCAGTCGTTTGTCGAGGCCGGCGCGCAGATCATTGAGACCAATACCTTCGGCGCCACCCGTATCGTTCTGGCGGAATACGGACTTGAAGGGGAGGTCGCCAGGATTAACGCGGCGGCGGTTGCCCATGCGCGGCGGGCTGCCTCGGGTCGTCCGGGAGTGTTTGTTGCCGGTTCGATCGGCCCCACGACGAAACTCGTGTCGCTGGGGCACATCAGCCGCGATGATCTGTATGCGGCTTATGTCGAGCAAGTCCGTTCCCTTCTGGACTCCGGGGTGGATGCGCTGATGGTCGAGACGTGTCAGGATCTCCTGCAGGTTAAGACTGCCGTTATGGCCTGTTTCGAAACGATGACGATGATCGGCCGCAACGTGCCCCTCATGGTTTCCGTAACGGTCGAACGAACGGGCACCCTGCTGGTGGGGACCGACATCGCCGCCGCTGCCGCCACTCTCGCCCCGTTCCCGATATTCTCCTTCGGGCTGAATTGCGCCACGGGACCGGCTGACATGACGTCCCATATCCGGCACCTGAGTCACACCTGGCCGGCGCGGATCTCGTGCATTCCGAACCAGGGATTGCCTGAGGTGGTCGGGGGAGAAACCGTCTATCCGTTGAGCCCCGATGACTATGCGCGCCAGATGCGGCAGTTTGTGGAGGAATACGGGGTCAGTATCGTGGGCGGCTGTTGCGGAACGACGCCTGCTCACACGCGCCGGCTGGTTGAGGCCCTGCGCGGTGTGAAACCGGCTTGCCGGCAGCCTCAGTTGCCGCCGACCGTCACCAGTCTTTATCAGGCGATCGAACTCCGTCAGGAGATTCCGCCTTTGCTGATCGGCGAAAAGACCAACGCCAACGGCTCCAAGAAGTTCCGCGAGCGCCTGCTGGCTGATGATTACGCGGGTTGCCTTCAGATCGGCACTGAACAGGAAGCCGGAGGCGCCCATGTTCTGGATTTGTGTGCCGCCTATGCGGGGCGGGACGAGACCCTTGACATGCTCGAACTCGTCCGGCTCTTCGCCCCGTCCATCAAGATCCCGCTGATGATCGATTCGACGACGCCTGACTGCATCGAGGCGTGCCTCAAGCGCTATCCCGGGCGCTGCATCGTCAACTCGATCAATCTGGAGGACGGTGGCGTCACCCTGCGCCGGGTCTGCCGCCTGGTGAAGGACTACGGCGCGGCGGTGGTGGCGCTGACGATCAACGAGCAGGGCATGGCCATGACGGCGCGGGACAAGATCGAGACCGCCCGCCGGATCCACGACATCGCCGTGGGTGAGTTCGGCTTGAGTCCGTCCGATCTTCTTTTTGATGCGCTGACCTTTACCGTGGGCTCCGGCGACGCCACCCTTCGCGATGCCGCCCTTCAGACGTTGGAGGCCATCCGGGGCATCAAGCAAGCCCTGCCGGGTGTGGGGACGGTGCTCGGTGTCAGCAATATTTCGTTTGGGCTTTCCCCTGCGTCGCGGCGGATCCTGAATTCGGTGTTCCTGCATGAGGCCGTTGAGGCCGGGCTTGACGCCGCGATCATCGACGCGGCGAAGGTCCTGCCCCTGGCCAAGGTCGCCGCGGCCGAGCGGGAGATCTGCTCGGACCTGCTCCATGATCACGAGCGGGAGCCGGGGAAGGCACCGTTGCTGAGGTTCATCGAACACTTCCGCGACGCCGGCAGCGAGAAGGCGACGGGGCAGCCGGCGGCTGAGTCGCGCACTGCCGAGCAGGTCCTGTTCGACATGGTGGTGGACGGACGGAAAGAGGGAGTGGACGATCAGTTGACGATCCTGCTCAGTCGGTTTGCGCCCCTCGCGATCATCAACCAGATTCTGGTTCCGGCCATGAGGCACGTCGGCGAGCTTTTCGGCCGCGGCGAGATCCTGTTGCCGTTTGTGTTGCAGTCGGCCGAGGTGATGAAGCACACCGTGTCCTCCCTGGAACCGCTGCTCGACAAAGCCGCCGCGCGCCATGCGACCAAGGTCGTGCTGGCGACGGTGCAGGGCGACGTTCATGACATCGGGAAGAACCTCGTTGATATCATTCTCTCGAACAACGGATACGAGGTTCACAATCTGGGCATCAAGGTGCCTGCCGAGACGATCATTCAAAAGGCCCGGGAGGTGGGGGCTGACCTGATCGGCTTGAGCGGGTTGCTCGTCAAGTCCGCCATCGTTATGAAGGAAAGCCTGCCGCAATACAGGGCGGCGGGGCTGACCTGTCCCATCCTGCTCGGGGGCGCGGCGCTCACCCCCCGGTATGTGGCCGAGACTTGCGTGCCGGCCTACGGCGGACCGGTGGTGTACTGCTCCGATGCGTTTGCCGGACTCAAGGCGGCGCGCGAGTTCGAGGAAGGGCGTTTGACGTCCACCGTTTACGAAGCCCGAGGTGCGGTCGGGGCGCTGAAACCGGGCCCGAAGAATGTCGAGATCAGTCGCGATGTCCCCGTGCCGGTGCCCCCGTTCACGGGGTTGCGTCATGTGGTCGATATTGATCCCCGCGTCATCTTCCCTCTGATCAATGAGCAGGCCTTGTTCCGGGGACGATGGGGTTACCGGCGCGGAAAGATGGCCGCGGCGGAGTATGATGCCCTCATTGCCGGCAAGGTTCGTCCGCTGTTCGAGGAGTTCATGCGGGCCGCCGGGGACGAGGGCCTGATTCGTCCGAAGGTTGCCTACGGTTACTTCCCCTGTCACAGCGAAGGCAATGCCCTGGTGGTGCGCGATCATGACCAGATCCATCGCTTTCCGTTCCCCCGCCAGTCCGAGGCGCCCTTCTTGTGCATTGCCGATTTCTTCCGGACGGAAGCGGAAGGCGGGGATCTCGCGGCGTTCTATGTGGTCACCATTGGGGATGCGATCGGTATCCGAACACACGAGTGGTTTGCCGCGAACAGGTATCACGACTACATGATGCTGCACGGGTTCAGTGTCGAGGTGACGGATGCGCTGGCCGAGTATTGGCATCAGGTCATGCGGCGGGAGATGGGGATCGCCACGAATGAGCCCTCGACGTTGGGCGGCTATGTGACCCAGGCGTATCGCGGATCACGCTACGGCTTCGGCTATCCGGCGTGTCCCGACCTGGAGGCGCACAAGCCGCTGTTTGCCCTGTTACATCCCGAAAGCATCGGGGTCACGCTCACGGAGACGATGGAAATGGTTCCGGAGCAAAGCACTTCGGCCATCGTGGCCCATCATCCCCAAGCCAAGTATTTTTCGGTGTGAGGAGACCATGAGCAACTCGTCCGGCCGGTATATCTGCGCCAACTGTGCCTATGTTTACGACCCCGACAAGGGTGATCCCCTGAGCGGCATTCCTCCGGGAACGCCTTTCGATCAGCTTCCTGAAGAGTGGGTTTGCCCGCTGTGCTACGCGCGTAAAGACGTTTTCGACCCGATGGACTGACACCGAAGGTCGCGGTGTGAGGTGATCAGGGCTGCTTCGGTGCGGGACGGCCCCCGAGACCCAGGCGGGCGAACTGACGGTAGAGATTGGAATAGTGCCCCCGTTTGGCGAGGAGTTCGGCGTGCGTGCCGCGCTCAACCACTACGCCGCGATCCAATACGAGCACCTGGCCGGCATGCCGCACCGTGCTCAAACGATGGGCAATAACGAAGCAAGTCCGGCCTTTGAGGAGATGGGACAGCGCTTTCTGAATGCGGACTTCGGTCAGGGTGTCGACGGAACTGGTGGCCTCGTCCAGGATGAGGATGCGGGGGTTGGCCAGCAGGGCACGCACAAAACACACCAACTGACGTTGCCCCAGGGACAGCCCGCTGCCATGCTCGCCGACGCTGGTTTGAAGTCCGTGCGGCAAGGCCTCGAAAATATCGAGGCAATCGAGTTGGCGGGCCGACTCCAGCACCTCGGCGTCGGAGGCTTCAGGCCGGCCCACGCGGATGTTATCCATGATGGTGCCGGTGAACAGGAAGTTCTGCTGCTGGATGATCGCCATGTTACGGTGCAGGCATTCGCCGGTGATATCGAGAATCGAGACGCCATCGATCAGGATCTCACCCTGCGTGGGAAGATAGAACTTGGCGATCAGGTTGATGATCGATGTCTTACCGCTGCCGGTATGCCCTACCAGGGCAATGGTTTGACCGGGTTCCGCCACCAGGTTGATCTCCTTTAGCACCACCCGCGACGGATCGTATCCAAACGTGAGATTCCGGCATTCCACGCGTCCCCGCAGGGCCGGCAGGTCACGCGCCGTCGGGCTGTCCTGCCATTCCGGCTGATGATCCAGCAGTTTGAAGACGCGCTCGGCTCCCGCCATGGACATCATCGCCTGATTGTAGAGGGTCCCGATACTTTGAAGGCCGGAGAAAAACACGCCGGAGAGGAAGAAGAACTGGATGAGGGTGCCCACGGCCACGGGTTGGGAGGTCCGGAATGCCAGGAATCCGCCGGCCACGATCAGGCAAGCGGTGACGAGTTGGGAGCTGAGTTCCAGCAGGGGCAGGAACACTCCCGAAGTACGGGCCATATCCAGATTATACCGCGAATGGTCGGTGATCAGCTCATGGAACAGATCGGCGTTGACCGACTGTCGTGCAAACCCCTGCGTGACCCGAATGCCGGTGACCGATTCCGCCAGGGTCGCCGTGATCCGGCTGAAACTCTCCTGGGTGGCGCGGGTCGCCTCACTCAGGCGCCGCCGGAAAATGCGATTCAGCGACCAGACCACCGGCGCCATGAGCATGACGACCATGAAGAGATGGAAATCGATCCACAGCATCAACGCGGCCGACATCAGGGCCTGGCCGCCCTGAACACATCCCACGAAGAAGACATCCTGCACGCCCACCCGGACGGACTCGACGTCGGTCGTCATTCGGCTGATGATGCGTCCAAGCTTGGTCCGATTGAAGAAACTCATGGGCATCTTCAGCAGGTGCTGGAAGAGCTGCAGGCGCAAATCGTGAATGACCCGTTCGCCGATGAGTTGCCCCATGCGGATGCGGAAGAAGAAGGTGATCTGCGTGAACAGGGCCAGGAGGGCGAAGCCCAGGCAGCCGAGATAAGTGCCGCGAAGGTTGCCCTGGCTGATGGGCCCGTTGATGACGGCGCCGATTGACCAGGCCAGCAGCGGCAGTTGAATGGCCCGCAGCACCACCGTGAACGTGAGCCAGTTACGCAGCTGGCGATGCGGCCGGGTGTAAGTGAACAACCGGCGGATCAGCCCGGCATCCAAGGGGCGGTATGCGGCATCCTGATGCTCGTCCTGCCCAACACGGGTCAGCGTCAGTGGATCACGGGGTCTGCGGGTCATGACGCCCCCTGACCCGCCGGTGCGGCGTCCAAGAGACGGAGGCTCTCCTCGTCCACCACCTGGAGGGAGGCCAGGCGCTGGTAGGCGCCCTTGCTGTTGAGCAACGTCTGATGCGTTCCCGCCTGTACGATGCGCCCGTGGTCGACCACCAGGATCCAGTCGGCGCGCCGGAGCGTACTGAGACGGTGGGCGACGACGAACGTCGTCCGCCCTCGCATGGCGTTCTCCATGGCTTCCATGATGTCGTGTTCGGTCTGGGGGTCGATGGCGGCCGTGGGATCATCCAGGATCAGAATGGCCGGATTCAGCAGGATGGCGCGCGCGATGGCCAGGCGCTGGCGCTGGCCGCCGGAGAGGTCTGAGCCTCCCTCGCCGAGCACCGTATCGTAGCCATGGCGAAGGCCAAGAATGAACTCGTGGGCCTGGGCGATCTGCGCGGCACGTTCGATGGCCGCGCGGGGGGCGGTGGGATTCCCGAACGCGATATTGGCGGCGACGGTGTTGCTGAACAGGAAGCTTTCCTGGAAGACGATGCCCACATTGCGCCGCAGATCGTTCAGGTCAAGCTGGCGAAGGTCGATGCCGTCCACCAGGACGCGGCCCTTCAAGGGATCATAGAAACGGGGGATCAGGCTCAGCAGGGTGCTTTTCCCAGACGCGGTCGCGCCGACGACGGCCAGGCACTGGCCGGGCTTGGCGTCAAAGCAGATATCGCGCAACACAAGGTTCTCGGGTTCGTAACCGAACGAGACATGATCGAACGTCACCCTGCCCAAAGCACGGGGCAACGGCACGGCATTCGGAGGGGTCGCAATTTCGATGGGCGCGTCCATGACCTCGAAAACACGGCGGGCGGCGGTAAGGCTTTCCTGGGCGCTGTTGGCGATATTCGAGATCGTGGCCACCTGGCCGGAGAACTGTTGAAGGAGTCCGGCAAAGACGACCATGCCGGTTCCCAGGGGGAGTTCACCGTGAATAACGAGATAGCCGCCGTATCCCAGGAGGATGACCAGATTGACCTGGGTCATAAAACTGATGGAGGGGGTGAACTGGCTGACCTGCCTGATGAGCCACTGTTTCTGATCGCGAACGTCGCGGTTGGCCGAGGCGAAGCGCGCGGTGATTTCCGGCTCACGGGCAAACCCCTTGACCACCTGGATGCCTTGCACGGTCTCGGAGAGTGCCAGGATCATGGTGTCCACGAGTTCACGATTGCGGCGAAAAGCGGGACGGACACGTCGGGTGAACTGGTGGGTCAGCAGCCAGAGCAGGGGCGTCGTGCTCAGGCAATACAGGGTGAGAGACGGATGAATGCTCACCATGTAGATGAGGTAGAACGCCAGCGACAGGATCATGATGGCCCCCTGCATCAGGACGCCGTCGATGAAGAGTCGCGTGGATTGCACATCGCCCGTCACACGATTGATGATGGAGCCGCTGGCATTGTCGTCGAAGAACCGGAAGCTGAGACTCTGGAGTTTCTTGTACACCTCGGAGCGGAGATGTACGACGATCTGGCCTTGCAGCAGCTTCGCGAGCTGGACGGAATACCCCGCGTTCAGGACGGCACGGAGGAGCGCCAGGACGAAGATGGCGACCGCAATAGCCAGTACCACGCCCATGGGCGTCCAACTGGGGGGCGGCGTCAGGCCCAGGGGCCAGTGTGGCGCCTGGGCGCCGGGCTGAACATGGTGGCGGATGAAATCGATGCCCAACCCGGTGAGTCCCAGCCCGCTTAGACCCAGCAGCAGCAGGCAAACCTGGAGCAGCATCACCTTGATACAGCCCGCCCGGAAGCGCCAGGTGAGCTGCAAGAGCCGCCTGATCAGGGTTCCCGTCGGGAGTTCCGCCGTGGAGTTGGTTGGTTCTGTGGCCGGATCACTCATAAGGAAGGTCGCAGGCGTGGCAGCACCCACTCGAACTCCCTGGCAATGCTGTGTGCCACGCCGCCCTCCCTCAGGGCCGGGGGCAACACATGAAAGGTGTACGTTTCGATTTCAAGATGAGAGAGGGGAAGCCGGAGCAGGTGCTCCCAGAAATCAGCGTCCAGCGCCCGCGAGGTCGAACGGAGTTCCCCGTAGCCCGTGAAATAGAGGGGCACATGGAAATGCACGCGCCAGAGCGTGTCGGCGGCGGAGGTGGGCGAAGCCAGGGCCAGCGGCAGGTCGTGAATTCCTGAAAGGGTCCCCCCGGCGGTATTCAGAACCTTGACCTGATGCAGGTAGACGGGATCGGAAAAATCGGCCAGTTGCTTCAAGGCGGCCTCGGTGGGGTGGGCCTCAAGCGCCGAGCTTAGCTGCACCTTGGAAATGCGGATACCGTGCCTGACCAACCGGTTCAGGCTGGCTCCCAGCGGCTCGAATTGGAGGGCCAGGTGACAGGTGTCGAAACACACTCCAAGATGCTGTCGCACAATCCCCTCGGCCGCCTTTTTCGAACAACCCAGTGTCGTCGCGAGGCGGGGGACGCCAGCGCGGGCCAGCGGGCCTTCGAAGAACGCGATGACCTCGGACGTGGTTTCGAGAGCGCAATCCGGTTCGGGCTCAAGCCCGAGGTGGATCTCTTTCCCCGTTCGCTCCTGCAGTCGATGCAAGTCAGCGACGGTGTCAGCCAGATTGACGGCAAACCTGTCGAGTTGATGGTCCGCCGGGAACCACGGTTTGTAGGTGAGGGGTTCGGTGCTGATGCTGCCGTCCGCACCTTCGGGAAGAAGGGCCGCCAGAACCTCGGCCAGCAACACGGTGTATTCTCGCCGCTCGGGAGTGCTCCAGTCGGGACGGTACACGTCGGCCTTGACGGGTTTTCCGTGGAAGGTTCCGTAGGGAAAGCCGTTGATTGTGAAGGCGTAGAGGCGGTTGTCGGAGAGCCAGCGCCGGAAGGCTTCGAGCGTTTTCGGGTGGCTGAGGGTTCCGACGGCGGTGCGCGACAGGCGTAAACCGAGTCCGAACAGACGGTCGGGGGAAACGCGGTCGCGAACGGCAAGGGCTTCAGTCTGAATCGCGGCAAGGTTCTCCGCCCACGTCTCCCCGGGATGGACGTTGAGACAATAGGTGAGATGCAGGGGTGGTTGATTACGAATGTGCATGGGTTTTGAGGAAGGCGATGCCTTCGATCAGGGTGGGGTGATCCAGGGTATGTACCTCGATCCGGCTTCCGACCGGGGCGGGGAGGGTGATGGTCAACTCCCCGCCAAGGTGCTCGCGGAACTTCTCCAGCCCCCGCAGCACGGTCAAGGATCCGTCCGGTTCCCGCTGCTCCAGCAGGGGATGCCAGATCGGCAGCCCGGATTCGCGGAGCCCGGTCAACAGGGCGTTCAGCTCGCGGGTTGAAATCAGGTGCTTGGCCGCGGCATAGAAGGCGTCGAGCGCCAGGCCAATGGACACCGCCTCGCCATGCCGCAGGGCATAGGCCGACATGACTTCGAGTTGGTGGGCTGACCAGTGGCCGAAATCCAGCGGGCGGGCACTGCCGGTTTCGAAGGGATCTCCGCCCTCGCGGATGTGATCAAGGTGGAGTCGGGCGCAGGTGATGACGAGTTTCTCCATGGCGGCGCGATCGCGCCGGCGAAGGTTCGGTGCCTGCTTGCAGAGATAGTTGAAGAAACGCCGGTCCTTGATCATGGCGACCTTGAAGGCCTCGGAAATGCCCCCGATCCAATCCCGCTGCGAAAGGGCATCGAGGAAATCAAAGTCGTTCAGGACGGCGAAGGGCGGCGCGAAGGTGCCGAGATAGTTCTTGGCACCGAGGTAATCGATGCCGGTCTTGACCCCCACTCCCACATCGTTCTGCGCGACAACGGTCGTGGGCACGCGCACGACGCGCAATCCCCGGTGTACCAGCGAGGCGGCGAGCCCGATGACGTCCAGGACACTGCCTCCGCCGACAACGAGGACAACGCTATGACGGCAGAGTTCGCGTTCGGCCATCCAGCCTATGGCATCGGTCACTGTCTTGAGGTCGTTCTTCGAGGCTTCACCGCCCTGGACCTTCTCGATGCCGCCCGCCAGTTCGAGGGTGTCGGCATGGGCTTTGAAATAGCGCTCGATCCGGCGTGGAAGTCCCGGTGTGGCCCGGGCCACACCGGCGTCCAGGCAAACGAGGACGCGATGGCGGCCTTTTTCGTGAAGGCGGTCGGCCATGTTGCTCAACAAGCTGTTGCCGGGATCGAAAAGCCCGCGGGTGAAGACGACGGGAAATTCAAATGGCACGGCCAGTTTCTGGCGCACAAGGGCAAGCGGGCGTCGTTTCACGATGCGGTCTCCAAAAGGGCGCGGACTCCGCGGGCCAGATCCAGCAGAGTGGCGGGAGCGGCGGGAAGGGGGCAGGTGGACGCCCAGGCGACCTGGCGGTCAGGGCCGAGGCGGCCATGCGAGCCCTGGATGCGGGAGAGGTCCTGACTGACCGAAATGGGAGGCCAGCCGAAGAACAGTTCGCACGGGTCATAGCCGGGCTTGTTGTGAATGTCCACATGGCCGGCATAGTCCGGCGCTTCGCGTGGGTGGTGCCACCAGGGATAGGCGAACCAGTACCCGGGTTTGGCGA
Source organism: uncultured Verrucomicrobiota bacterium (assembly GCA_964404035.1). Lineage (GTDB taxonomy): Bacteria > Verrucomicrobiota > Kiritimatiellia > CAIKKV01 > CAITUY01 > CAMBRF01. The sequence goes on from CAYOIT010000011.1 coordinate 21,378, forward strand.
CGAGAACGAGGTCGCCGCCGCGCCCATGCCGAATGCCGGCGGCTTCCTGCGCCGAGGCCTCCATGATGGCGCCGATCCCCTCGATCCCGGTGAACAGGGCGCTCACCGACGTGATGGGCATGCCAGGCTTGAGGTGGAGGTGGGCAATCTCATGATCCACCAGGGCAAAAGCCCGGCTGGCAGGGAAGTCGGGGTAAAGCCTGCCCTCCACCTGTCGCGTGTGGAAGAGGCCGTTGTCGCGGAGAATCCGGTTGGGCAAGACCGCCCGATTGGCCGGTCCGATGGCGTAGTCGCCGAACACCAGCAGGTCGTATCCGTGCTCTTCCGCTGCGGCGTGAAGGAGATCCAGTTGCGCGATCAGGGCCGATAGGGATTTCAGGCTGCGGGGATGGTCCGTGCCATAGCGCTGCAGGTCGTAGTCCAGTGCGGGCAGATACGTCAGGCACAGGTCGGGTGCCTGGCGGGCGTCGGCCAGGAGGGCTGCGGTGGCGCGGGCAATCCAGTCCGAAGCGCGGGGCGAGGCGAGGGGGCCCCAATAATCGCGCAGGCGGAACGGTCGCCCGACCTGGCGGCGGATCTCGTCGTAGAGGCCGGCAGGCTTGCTGTAGAGGCTGTCCACCATGCCGCCGCCATGCTTATGAATGGGGGTCGGCGAGAGCAACAGGTCAACCTCTTCGCCCAGGGATTGCTGCCAGAACAGCAGGGCCACACGTTTGCCGCGGCGGCGGAAGTCTTCCCAGATGCGGGGGCCGGCGACCAGGGTGGATGACTGTTCCCAGAAGAGCGGGCGGTTCAGGTCGCGGTGGAACAGTCCATTGGCCGTCATGCCATGCAGCGAGACCGGGGAGGCGGTGCGAAAGCCGGCTTGCACGGTACAGGTCAGGGAGGGAAAGACGCTCTCAACGGGTTGAAAGGTCAGATGACGCCAGGTCACCCCATGATGGCGGGAAAGAAAGTCATAACCCAACCCGGCTACCTGAACGATGAGGAGTCGCTTGGCCATAGTCAGCTTCCGTAGAACCATTTCCCCAGCCAGCCGGCGACCGGAAAGGCGATCAGGATGGCGAGGGCGGCGACCTCTCCGATGGAGCCGGTCGTGGCACACAGGGCCGCCTGGATCAGGATGAGCCCGCGGATCAAGCCGCCCACAATCCGCTGGACCGTGGCGGGCGCGGGGCGTCCGGCCAGCAGACCACTCCACACCGCCACCCACACGACCGCCATGGCCGACAACCCGAAGGCGAGTCCGCTGGTGTGCGGCCCCAGGATGGGAACGGTTCCCTCCCAACGTATGAGCGTCAGGGCAGCCAGACCTAAAAACACGAAGGACGCTGGGATCCAGAGGGACCATAGGGGTGTTTGTCGGGTCTGCGTCTCGTTCCTGGCAATCGCGGTCACGCAGGCAATATAAGCGGTCACAAAACCGGCCGCCAGCCAGGGGGCAACCGAGCCCAACGCAACCGGGCCCACGGCAGCGGCTCCCAGGAGCAGGCTCAGACCGCGACAGAGTCCCATCACGAGCGGTCCGGCGAAGGGCCACCGCTTGAGGCCCAGATTGTAGCCCCAGACCATCGCCGTCAGCAGCAGGGCCACGATCAACGGCTGCTTGCCGGCTTCCGCTGCGAAAGTGATGGCGGCCATGGAGAAGATCAACGCCGAAATCAGAACGCTGCGGGGCTGAACGCGGCCCGACGGGATCGGTCGGTTGGGGCGTTCCCGGAGATCCTCTTCGCGATCGAAGTAATCATTTGCCAGAAGCCCACTGGAATACAGCGCCAGGCTGGAAAGAGCACACTGAAAGATCGCCGGCCAGGCCAGGGTGGCCGGGGAGGCGGCGGCGGCCAGAAAGGCACCGGCCAGCGGATCGCCGGGAACGGTCAGCAGGTTGGGGATACGCAGCAGCGTAAGCCATGTCTTGATTGACCGGACGGGAGGCTTGCCGGTCGCCGCGGTTGAATCGCGCGGTGCGGCCGCCTGGGCGGTATTGGTCGCTTCACTGCACATCGACAGACACATCTCCCGTTGACAATCCCGTTTGTATGGAACTCTCCGGCGCTTTCACGAAGGTCGGAAGATATCGATAATACACTTCCAGCATTAATGTGCAAAGGGTTGTCGTATAAACGTGCGAACCCTGGTCATAATCCCCGTTCTCCCAATGTCCGTCAGGGTGCTGGTGCGCCAGGAGCGCTCGCTGCATCTGGACGTTCCAGTCCTGCCAGACGGCCTTGTTGTCCTGCTGGAACTTCGCTTGGGTGATGTAATAGTAGCCGTAGAGGCTGGGTTTCGCATCGGGGAGCCAGTCAAAGGCGACCTCCCGCATGGCTTTGAGGCCCAGGCGAACCGGCAAAGAGACCGGCTGCCCCAGCAGTTGCAGGCACAGGGTCCCTACACCGGTCATGGTCCACTTGGCCCCGCCGGCGGTCGGGATTCCATTCTTGCCTTCGTAGACGAACCCGCTGCCATCGCGAGCGAAGGCGTCGTTCTGGAGGAAGCGGGTTGCTTTGGCGAGGGCCGCATCGAGCGCCGGCTGACCCGGGCCGGCCAGGGAGGCCGCTTTCAGGGCCTGAATCTGCCAGCCGGAGACGGAGGTGTCGAAACGGCTGCCCTTGCCGTAATGGTAGTCGAATCCCCCGCGGTCCTGCTGTCCCTCAATAATGACCTGCACCGCTTTTTCCATGGCGGTGCGCAGTTCGACGATCCGGGTGAGTGTGCAAGCCTCGGAGACGGCATAGGTGCCGATGGCATGGGCGTAGACGTTGCGGGAGAAGGCGCCCCGCTGATCCTGTGAGGCCAGTAGAAACTTGAGACCTTTCGTGACGGTGTCACCATAGATTCCGGCCCCGGGCACTTCGCCGTGGGCCAGATAGGCGAGCAGCGCCAGGCCGGTCATGGCAACGGGTTCCTGGCCCGCCCAGGATCCGTTCTCGAGTTGGTGTTCGCGGAGCCAGTTCAGGGCATTGGTGACGCCCCGTTCGGTCCGGCGTGAGCCGTCCGTCTCCTGAAGAATGACCTTCCGGGCGGCCTCCCCACGGGCCCGGAGTTCGCGCGGCAAGCCAAGGGGGGGAAGCGGCCGAGGGGGACCGTGAGTCAAGGTGGGCGGCGTCGGTGGGGTCGCGATGGGGGGCGCAGGGTCGTACTCGGGCGGTGTTGGCCCCTCAGGGACTTCCGACGATGAGGCAAAGGTGAGTGTCGGCGACTCCGTGGTTACGGTTGGGGGCGGAGGTTGGGGGGACTGATCGAGAACCGGGGGCAGTCGGTCGAGATTGAGGTCGATCCGGGTGTAGTCGTCGGGCGTTACCCGGCGCATCACGCGCGGGACCCAGACGAACACCAGCAGTAGAACAATGGCCACGCTGGCGGCGAGGGAAAGCGTGGGGGGGCCGAATAGGCGGAGCAATGCGAAATGCGCATAGCGGTTGGGCCCGGACCCCTTTGGCGCCCTCAGTCCCTTACGAATGGCCTGGAGCCTCTCCCGCAAGGTCTGATCGTGCAGAATATCGGCGAACTTTGACGGATCATGCCCCTTCTCTGCGATCTCCATGACCATCAGCGCGATGTGTTGGGACTCCGTGAAGTCGATACGGCTGGTTTGAGCATGAAGGCGGAGATGCTGGCGGGCCTGTTCCTCGAACAAGCGGCGACGATCCGTGTTGGCGGCCAGTTCCGCGCCGAGAACCGAACGGCCTTCGCGCGTGAGGGTGCCGTCGAAGTACTCTTCCATCAGCAGGATGAATTCCTGGTCGTTCATGGCGCCACCTCCTTCATCATGCATTTTCGCAGCATATCGCGGATTCGGAACAAGGCCACGGCGGTCCACGTCTCGGTACGGTCGATCAGTTTGGCAATGGCCTTGACCGACATGCCGTCGAAGTAGCGCTGTTGGATAAGCCGGTGAGAGAGCTCCGGCAGTTTCTTCAGGCACTCGCGGAGTCGTTCCGCATTGTCCTCCTCGCGGTCCTTTCCCTGCGCGGACTCAAGGGCGGCATGGACCACAATCTGTTCGAGGAGGTCGCCGTCGGAGGTTACGTATCGTGATCGGGCGTGAAGTTCCTTGAGCAACAGGTTTCGTGCGAAGCCCTTGGTCCAGGACAGGAACGTGCCGCGCGGTTCGTATTTCCCGATATTCTCATAGAGCGCCACGAGCGTGGATTGGAGCACTTCCTCGACCATGTCGATGGAACTGGCATGCGCTGAAAGGAAGATGCGGAGTTCCCGGCGAATGGCGAAGACGACCTCGGCAAAGGCCTCCCGATCGCCGTTCTGTACGCGCAGCACGAGCTGATCGAGCTCTTCCTCATTCATGGCGGGGTTCTCCTTTCAAAGCATATTACGCCGCGCCGGCGAAATATTACAGCAGGGAGGTAAGTCTGCTGGACGGCAGGCGGGATATGCAATATTTTTCGCAGATGCGCGAGGAAGACCGAAATATCGTCCTTATAGGAATGCCGGGTGCCGGCAAGAGCACCGTTGGCGTGCTGTTGGCCAAAGTCCTCTCGATGGAGTTTGTGGATACGGACGTGTGTATTCAGGCCCGGGAGAGGCGGCGGTTGCAGGACATCATCGATGGGGACGGCTTGGACGTGTTCCGACGGATCGAGGCGCGCCAGATCCTGGAACTGACGTGCCGGCACCACGTGATTGCCACAGGGGGCAGCGTTGTCTATGACGAAGCCGCCATGCGACACCTCGCACAGTATGGTGTGATTGTGTATCTGGACCTGCCGTTGGAGCAGCTCAAAGGTCGGCTGCGCAATCTGCCGACTCGCGGGGTGGTTATGCTGGCGGGACAGTCCCTGGAGAGCCTTTACGCGGAACGGCAGCCGCTCTACAGCCGGTATGCCCGGGTGACGGTAGACTGTGCGGGGTTGACTCACGAACAAGTAGTCGACCGGATCTGCATACAGTTGCAGCGGATCGAGTCGTAAGGCCGAGGGGCGACGCGGCCCCTCAGCGCTGGAACTCATGCGGGTCAAGAGGCTCGATCGCAAAGTCCGGCTTCCAGTGCGGGGAAAGGCTGTAGAGCGCCATGGCGTTGTCGTAGACGAGTCTTTGTATATCCGCCCCGGCCACGCCGTCCTGGCGCAGTTGTGCCACCACCTTGATGAGGCTGAGCGGATCGGAGACGCCCCAGTCAGCGGAGCCGTTCACGATCATGCGCTCGCTGCCATATTCCCGGATGATGGTCGATACCCGTTGGGGGGTGAGTTTGGAGATCGGATAGACGGTCATGCCACAGAAGCAACCGGTGTCACGGGATAGCCGGATGGTCTCTTCCGTGTTATGGTCAATAACGACGAGGTTGGGATCCATGCCTTCGGCTTTCAGGATATCGGCCGTGCGCTGGGTGCCTCGCAACTTATCCACATGCGGCAGGTGAATGATGACAGGCATACGGCGCGCCCGCGCGATCTGCAGTTGGCGGACAAAGGCGGTTTCCTCGTTGCGGGTGATGTTGTTGAACCCGATTTCACCCAGCGCCACGCACCGCGGATGGTCGAGGTAGGGGGCCAGCCCGTCGATAACTTCGGCGGCGAGATCCGCATTCTCGGCTTCCTTCGGGTTCAGCGAGACGGCCGAGTAGTGGTCGATACCGAACCGGCGCGACCGGACCGTTTCAAATTCCAGGATCAGGTTGAAGTAATCGAAGAAAGTGCCTGCGTAACGGCGGTTGACTCCCTGCCAGAACGAGGGCTCGACGCAGGCCCGGATACCGGCCCGGTACATGGCGCCATAGTCATCGGTGGTGCGCGAATACATATGGATGTGCGGTTCAATAATCACCATCGGCGTTCTCCCTTTGCAATACAGCGAACTATAGACATCCTCCATGTGTGAGGCAACACAATGCAGGGGGAGAAGCTGGCGGGGAAAACTGTTGACGCCTTCGCGATTCGTAAGAATCACTCATCTTCCGCGTCAACAGGCATCCAATCGATCACCGAGCCGCCACTTGACGGGTAGTAGGGACTGACGAGGAAGTTGTGGCCGTCTTCCCACGTGACCCGAAAATCCCGGACACGAAATTTCCTTCCCTCATGGAGATCGAACAACTCCTCGTCCAACGCGGGTACAGGCTCGAAGATATAGAGTTGCGCCAAGACCTCGGCTTTCTTGTCGTCGGGAATAAGGTACTCCTCGACGGTGCCGCCCTGAACCTTCAAGGGCCGGGTTGGGTACGGGAGTTTGCTTTCGGTGGGTTGGATCGCTTGGATCATCTCTTTCCTCCTTGCTTCTGGTGAGCTTCTGCATTCCGGCGGTTCAATTCTCATTGGCCCGTGCCAGCCGCCATACACCGGTTTCCTCCTGGCCAAGTGCTGACCTTGCACGCCGGTCGGGTTGTCTGCGTCCGGTGGCTGCTTTACAATAAGATATAGACTAACTAATGATCTTATTTCCGACAAGCTAATAATGGCAAGATCAGGGGTTCACTTCCGACATACCGCCACGCGGAGTTGCCGGTGGATCGATCGTGGATGACAGTCGCGCTGAGTAACAGGGACGGCAATATGCGGTGGTCGGGGGCATCCCCTCCATGCGTTTCTCCAGAAAGCGCGGCGCGAATGATAACCGCGGTATTCCCGTGGACGAAATACGCGCTACATTCGGTCTTCTCAGCAACACAATGCAGCCGGCAATCTCCTTGCCGTCCGCTGAACGGGTTTCTATGATGCCCCGGTGTGGAGCGTTTCATTCTGGGCTAACTGCGGAGGTGGCTCAGGACGGGATGGACTGGCAGGGGGGGGCACGAACCGCACGCGCATTGGCAGTCACAGAGATGCAGCAAGGACCGGGTGAGTTCCCCACCACGCAGTGGGGTTTGTTCTCCGGCAGAGCGGCGAGAGGCCCTTCACAATGCATTTTGCTGGTCATGGACCGACTGGCATCGCACGTGGGCAGGCTTGCTGTAGCGTGTGCCTTGCCGTATGCTTGAGCCGCGAAAGGAGATTAGGCCATGCCGATCATTTCAACGGTTTACTGTTTAAAATCGAGCCACTGAAATGAAACTGAATCCACGCATCAAAGCTGTGAAGCCGGAGCCCGACTTCCGTCTCCGGCTCACCTTCTCGAATGGCGAGGTCCGCGTCTACGATGCCAGTCCACTGCTTTTGCAAGGGGGTATCTTCTCGGAACTCAAGAACGCTTCGGCTTTTCGTTCCGTTCATCCCTGGCATGGCACAGTCCAGTGGGCGGGGGGACAGGATATTTGTCCGGACACGCTTTACGACGACAGCGTGCCTCTTGGAAATGCGCAGCCGGCCACCGTGTGTGAGACAAAAGCCCGATATCGGACCAGGAAGCCCAGAAAGACGTGAGGTTGGAGCGTCGTGTCAGGAGTAAATCCCTATTCATCCTGATTTCGTGAGTTCCAGATGAAGGAATTCCAGGCAAGGGCAAATCATGGCCAATAAGGTCCAAATCGTTCCCATCCGATTTTGGAACCGCAGCCGGATACGACCTCTGGCTTGCATTGAGGCCGGTCAAACCGTACATTCACCCAGGTTTTAATGGAGCCCGAATAGGAAGAGGAACGATATGCATAGAGGATTGATCAGTAGAGGACTTCTCGTGGTGGCCGTCTGTTCCCTGGCGTTTCAGACCGTGGCGGCCGATCCTGCCGCTCCGGCCGACCCCAAGGCGGAAAAGACCGTTGTCGCAAAAATCGACCCGACGGCCGAGAAGGTGCTCAAGGCGCTGGCGGATCACATCCATGGACAGAAGAGTTTCCGTTGTGAGGTCGTCTTGCTGATGATCAGCGAGATGGAAGGCATGAAGCAGGAGATTACCACGACTTACTCCTTTGCCATGGAGCGGCCCAACAAGCTTGCCTTGCGCCACGTGCGCGGACTGGCGGGCAACACGGTGGTCTGCGATGGCAAGCAACTGGTGACGTTCGCCAGCGCCCTCAACCGCTACGAGCAACAGGACGCTCCCAAGGAGTTCGAAAAACTATTCCAGGGGGCGGGCCCGATGTCGGGCAACATGCTGTTCCTCGACAGTCTGCTTCGCGCGGATGTGAAGGCGGCCCTCCTGGATGGGGTCAGCGAGGTCGCCTATGCGGGCAAGGAACAGATCGACGGGCAGGACTGCGAGCGGCTGAAGTTCACGCAGGAGGAGTTCGACTGGGAGATGTGGGTCACCGTCGGCGAGTCGCCCGTGGTCCTCAAGGTGCTCAGCGACATGTCCAAGAGCTTTCCCGCCATGAGCGAACAGGCGCCCGCGGTGAAGGGCATGAAGATGACCGTGTTGAACCGGATGTCCGGGTGGCAGCTCAATCCGGAGCTGTCCGCGGATACCTTTATCTTCAAGGTGCCGGAAGGGGCCAAGAAAACCGCCGACTTATTCGAGGCCGAGGATGATGACTTGATGGACTTGCCGCCGAACGTGGAGATCAAGAAGCTGCCCGAGGCGCCCAAGGGACCGGAAGCGGCGACCAACGCGGTGAAGAAGGAGAAGGACGAGTAAATGGAATCCGAGACCCATGACATTCTTGAGCAGCGCCAGGCGAACATGCAGGCGCTGGTGGCGAAAGGTTATGCCCCGTTTGGAAAGGCTTTCAAACGCACCGGGCGTCTGGCGGATGTCCGCGCCGATTTCCTCGAAGGCAAAGCCGTGGCGGTGGCCGGCCGGTTGACCCTTAGCCGCGACATGGGCAAGAGCGTCTTCGCCGACCTCCGGGACGGTTCCGATCGCTTTCAGATTTATGCCCAGAAGAATACGATGGGCGATGAGGCCTTCGAAGCGTTCAAACTGCTCGACCTCGGCGATCATGTGGGGGTGGAAGGCGCGTTGTTCACGACCCGTACGGGTGAACTGACGGTCAAAATCGAGCGCTGGACCCTCTTGTCGAAAGCATTGCTCCCCCTGCCTGAGAAATGGCACGGACTGAAAGATACGGACCAGCGCTATCGTCAGCGGTATCTTGACCTGATCGCCAACCCCGGCACACGCGAGGTGTTCAACCGGCGGATCCAGATCGTTCGGGAAATCCGCCAGGTGCTTTCCGGACGCGGCTTTCAGGAGGTCGAGACGCCGATGATGCAGCCGCAGCCCGGCGGCGCCAATGCGCGTCCGTTTGTAACGCACTACGAAGCCCTGAATGCCCGGATGTATCTGCGGATTGCTCCCGAGTTGTATCTCAAGCGTCTGCTGGTGGGCGGGTTTGACAAGGTCTTCGAACTGAACCGCAACTTCCGAAACGAGGGGTTGTCGCGGACCCATAATCCCGAGTTCACCATGATCGAGGTTTACGAAGCGTATTCCGATAGGCGCGGGATGCAGGAGCTGGTCGAGGAGCTGATCACGCATGTGTCGCAGACGGTGATGGGCTCACTCCAGGTCGGGACCCCGGAGGCCCCCATTGATCTGACGCGCCCCTGGCGCGAAGTGGCTTACCGTGACCTCGTGATCGAGCGGATGGGGAGTGACTGGTTCACGCGGGATTTGGCATCGATGCGGGCGGCCGCTGGACAGCAGGGGGTACCGGTCATCCCTGCTTGGTCGGCGGCGGACATCACGCAGGAAGTCTACTCGAAGCTGATCGAGAAGACCCTGCAGAATCCGACCTTCGTGACCCGTCTGCCGGCGGAGTTGGTTCCCCTGGCAAAACGCTGCGAGGATGACCCGGCGGTGGTGGACGTGTTCGAACTCGTGATCGGCGGCAAGGAAATTGCGCCGGGTTACTCGGAACTGAACGACCCGATCGAACAGCGAAAACGGTTCGAGGCCCAGGCCGGCGACGAAGCCCAGAAGGTGGATGAGGATTTCCTCACCGCCATGGAGCACGGCATGCCGCCGGCGGGCGGTATGGGAATCGGCATCGACCGCCTGGTGATGACCTTGACCGGGTGTGACGCCATTCGCGATGTCATCCTGTTTCCGCAGCTGAAGACGATCTCCACATGATGCCGTTCTCGTTATTCCTGGCGCTGAAGTACCTGAAGCCCAAGCGGACCTATTTCTCCGTGGTCACCATCATCTCGGTGCTCGGGGTGCTGCTCGGGGTGGCCGTGCTGATCATCGTCCTTTCGGTGATGAGCGGGTTCGACGACATGTGGCGCAACAAGATCCTGGGCTTCAATGCACACCTGACCGTGTCGGCGCCAGGCGGCATCCAGGAAGAAGGCGAACTCATGGAGCGCCTGGAGAAGGTGAGCGGCATCGCCGGGGTCGCTCCCTCGGTCGAAGGTCCCGTGGTGATCCAGCATGCCGGGCGCATTTACACCCCGGTTCTGCGCGGGGTGGACCCCCGAAGGGAAGGGGACGTCAGCCGGATCCCCTCGAACATGGTCAGCGGGCGGTTCGCCCTCAAAGGGACTGAGGTCGTGGTGGGCATCGACTTGGCGCGCCGCATGGGCATCACGCTGGGCGATAAGCTCCTGGTGAACTCGCCCGCCCACTTTGTGTCCCGTGACGAGGTAACGCTGCCCGTGGAACTGGTTGTGGCGGGCGTATTTGAGGTCGGGATGTGGGAATACGATATGGGATTCCTGTTCTGCTCCATCGAGCAGAGCCAGGAGCTGTTCGGTATTGAGAGCGGCGTCCAGACGCTGCGCATGATGGTCAACGATCCGTACCGGGCCCAGGAGGTCGCACGCTACGTACGCGGCATGCTGGGCTCTGAGTTCCACCTCGAGACGTGGATGGAACAGAACCGGCAGCTGTTCAGCGCCTTGCGGGTCGAGAAGAACATGATGTTCTTTCTTCTGATCTTCATCACCATCGTGGCGGCCTTTGGCATTACCAATACGCTGATCACTGTGACGGTTCAGAAGACGTCCGAGATTGGGCTGCTCAAGGCCATCGGCTTCTCATCCGGGAGCATCATGAGGATCTTCTTCTGGCAGGGCTGGGTTCAAGGCATGTTGGGCACCTCGGCCGGGATCGGGACGGCACTGCTGGTGCTGCGCTACCGGAATGACCTTCTGGCCTGGCTCTCCGACACGTTTCATCTCGAACTGTTTCCTAAGGAGCTTTACAAGTTGAGTGAGATTCCATCACGGACGTCGCCGTTGGATGTGGCCGTCGTGGCCGGGTCGGTGATCCTGATCTGCACGCTGGCGGGTCTGATTCCGGCCTGGCGCGCGGCGCGGCTGGATCCGGTCGAGGCGTTACGGCACGAATAGGGGCGCAAGGAAAGAGGCAAGGCAAGTGGAAGCGATCGTTCAGGCGGATGCGATTACCAAGGCGTACCAGATGGGGCACCGGACCCTCGAGGTCTTGAGGGGTGTTTCGGTGGCCATCCAGCCGGGTGAGACCGTCGCCGTCATCGGTCCCAGCGGTGCGGGCAAGAGCACGCTGTTGCATGCCTTGGGGGGATTGGATCAACCGTCCTCCGGCCAGGTCTTGTTCCGCGGGCGCGATCTCTACCGCCTGTCGCCGCGGGATCGGACGGCCATTCGGGCACGACACGTCGGCTTCATGTTTCAGGCCTATCATCTTCTACCGGAACTGGATGTTCTGGAGAATGTGCTGTTGCCGACCATGACCATGTGGGAGATGCGCCGGCAAAGGACGCAACACCGAGAAAAGGCCGAATCGTTGCTGACGGCCGTGGGTCTCGCCGAACGGATGCATCACACTCCCCTGGAACTCTCGGGAGGGGAGCAGCAGCGGGTCGCCCTGGCACGCGCTCTCATGAACGATCCCGAACTGGTGCTGGCCGATGAGCCGACGGGCAATCTCGACAGCGTGACGGGGGATCAGGTGCTTAAGTGCCTGTTCTCGCTGACGCGCGAACGCCGTCACACTCTGGTGCTTGTGACGCACAATGACGAGATTGCTGCCACGTGTGACCGGATCATCCATCTCAAGGATGGCCGGCTGATTCCCAGTTCGATGGCGTGATAGCGCCATCCTTCGGAGTGCGGCAGTTCATTTCTGCCGCCTTGGAACTGGTCGGCGCGTGCAGAAAGGCGGCAGAAATGAACTGCCGCACTCCAAGGCGGCTTCGCCGCGCCAATGACCCATTGTCTTGCTTTGCCGCCGCCGATGTCTATCATGCTGAGGATGAATCATCTGGGTGGACCGTGCTGTCCCAGCGCGGTCAGACGCCGGCAGGGATACTGGCGCGCGCCCGGGGGTGTGTGGCAAGGCCGGGGCGAGAAATAAGCGGTGGAGATGAGCATGATGGAACTGGACAAGCAGTACGATCCGAAAAAGGTCGAGGCACGGTGGTACAAGTGGTGTCTCGACACGAATGCGTTTCACGGCGACGCGACGCGCGGCGGTGAACCGTTTTCCATTGTCATTCCGCCCCCGAACGTCACCGGCATCCTCCACATGGGTCATGCCCTTAACAACACGATTCAGGACATCCTGATCCGGTGGCAGCGGATGGAAGGGCGAAACACCGTCTGGATGCCGGGCACGGACCACGCCGGAATCGCCACACAGAACGTGGTCGAACGCGCGTTGCGCAAGGAAGGCAAGACGCGCCATGACCTCGGCCGCGAGGAGTTCGTCAAGCGGGTGTGGGAGTGGCGCGAGGAATATGGCGGGACGATCATCCGTCAGCTGAAGAGCCTGGGCGCCGCCTGCGACTGGCAACGCGAACGGTTCACGATGGATGCCGGTCTCAGCGATGCGGTCGAAGATGTGTTCTGCCGGCTCTACGACAAGGGACTGATCTACCGGGCCAACTACATTGTGAATTGGTGTCCCCGTTGCCACACGGCCTTGTCCGACGAAGAGAGCGAGCATCAGGATACCGCCGGCAAGTTGTACTACGTGCGTTACCCGGTGAAGCGCGACGGTCGTCTGATGGCCACGGAATTTGTGGTGGTGGCGACAACCCGTCCCGAGACCCTTCTGGGAGACGTGGCGGTGGCGGTGAACCCGAAAGATGAGCGTTACAAGGCGCTGATCGGCAAGACGCTGAGCCTGCCGGTGTTGCATCGCGACCTGCCCGTGATTGCTGACGACTTTGTGGATCCGGCCTTCGGTACGGGGGCGGTCAAAGTGACCCCCGCGCACGATCCGAATGACTTTGATATGGGCCGCCGCCACAATCTGACGCCGATCAACGTGATGCACCCCGACGGCCTGATGAACGAGGGCGCAGGACCCTATGCCGGGCTGGACCGTTTCGAGTGCCGCAAACGCATCGTCACGGATCTCACGGCGGCCGGATTGATCGAGAAGATCGATGACCATCAGCACGCCGTGGGGCACTGTTACCGGTGCGACACCATCGTCGAACCACGGCTGTCGCTCCAGTGGTTCGTGCGCATGAAGCCGTTGGCCGGACCGGCGATTGAAGCCGTTCGGGACGGGCGCATCCATTTCACGCCGGACCGTTGGACGAAGGTCTATCTCGACTGGATGGAGAATATCCGCGATTGGTGCATTTCCCGCCAGATCTGGTGGGGCCACCGCATTCCGGTGTTCTACTGCGATGCCTGCGGGCACCAGTGGGCAGCACGCGGTAAACCGGAGTGCTGTCCGAAATGTCAGGCCACGGGCATTCGGCAGGATGAGGATGTGCTGGATACCTGGTTCTCTTCGTGGCTCTGGCCGTTCAGCACGTTCGGCTGGCCCGAAAAGAATGCCGATCTCCAGTTTTACTATCCCACGCACACGCTGGTCACCGCCTCCGAGATCATCTTCTTCTGGGTGGCCCGCATGATCATGGCCGGGATGGAGTTCATGGGAGAGATTCCGTTCCGCGAAGTCTATATTCATGGCACGGTGCGTGACGAGCGCGGCCGGAAGATGAGCAAGAGCCTGGGGAATTCGATCGACCCGCTGACGATTATCGAGGAATACAGCGCCGACGCCCTGCGGTTCAGCCTGATGATGATTACCGCCACGGGACAGGACGTGTTCCTGTCGAATGACAAGTTCGAGATCGGTCGTAATTTCGGCACGAAGATCTGGAATGCCGCGCGTTACATGCAGATGCAAGACAGCGCCGGGCCGGGCGGGGACACGGGATGCGCCTTCAACCCCGAACTCCTCAGCGCCGACGACAAGCACATTCTGGCCAAGCTCTACCAGGCCAGGGAATCCTGCACGGAGAACCTGCGCCGGTTCCGCTTCAATGACGCCGCCCATGACCTTTATGAGTTCATCTGGCACCAGTATTGCGACTGGTATGTCGAGTACTCCAAGGACGTTTTGTATGGGAAGGACGCCGCCCGCCGGGCGGAAGTGCTCAAGGTGATGCATCACGTGTTCTCAAGCGCGTTGAAGCTGCTGCATCCGTTCATGCCGTTCATCACCGAGGAACTGTGGCATGGGATGGGCTACGGCGCCGAGGGCGAAACCATCATGGACGCCCGGTGGCCGGAGGCGAAAGGGCCGGAAGCGCTTCAGTCGTGGGGCATCTCCACGGAAATCGTGGCTTACGTGGACGCGCGCCATGAGATGATCCGGTCCGGCCGCATGCTGCGGGCGGACTGCGGCATTTCCCCCGCGCAGAAGATCGATTACATCGTCAAGCCGAACACGGCGGAAGGGGCGGCCTGGCTCAGTGCCGATGCGGCGGCGATCAAGAGCATGCTGCGCGCCAAGGACTGGACCGTCGACCAGGCCTTTGCGCCCACGGGAGCCGTGCCGAGCGTGCTGACCGGGTTGGGCACGCTGTACATGCCCGTCGAAGGATTGATCGACGTGCAGGCTGAATCCGCGAAGCTGGTCAAGCAGCTCGCCGAGATCGAGGGACATCTCACCCGCGTGACCCAGAAACTGGGTAACCACAGTTTCATCAGTAAAGCCCCGCGCGAGGTGATCGCCCAGCAGGAGAAGTCACGCGACGACCTGCTGGAGAAACACGCCAAGGTGAAACACCTGCTGGAGATGATGAAGTAGAGGCGCGGAGGACGAATCTGGCCGGGGTCATACCTGCAACCCTTTGTGGGCTTGCTTGACGCCCTTTGGATGTAGATGTAAAAATGTAAGCATGATCAGAACCCAGATCCAACTGCCTGATGCCCTCTATCGCGAGGTCAAGCGCGTTGCCGCCGAACGTGAAATGTCGCTGGCCGAACTCGTGCGGCGGGGACTGGAGACTGTCCTGAGCCGTTTCCCCACTCACCCGGAATCGCGCGCCACATGGGAATTGCCAAAACCGAAGCCGCTTGGAGGTGACGCGTTTTTCGACAACCCGGACTGGCGGTACGAAATTAACGAGGGTCGCGGGGCGATCCGTGAGAAGCCCGCAGACTACCGTGCCAGGCGAAAGAGCGCACGGACATGACGTCGTGCGACACCAACGTGTTATTCGCCGCGCTTGACAGCGAGTCCGCCCATCATGAGTCTGCCGTCGTCTTTCTGAATAGCATGCGGGATTCAGAGCGGTTTGGACTCTGTGAATTGGTCCTTGTCGAACTCTATGGGCTCTTGCGTAATCCCACGGTCTCAAAGCGACCGCAAAGCGGAGGTGAAGCCGCCCATGTCATCCAGCGATTCCGATCTCATCCACGCTGGCTGGTGTTGGATTACCCAGGCGCCGAGGCAAATGTCATGAACCAGCTATGGGAACTCGCCTCAAATCCCGCGTTCCCATACCGTCGGATCTACGATGCGCGACTGGCCCTGACGCTGCGGTATCACGGTGTTAACGAATTTGCCACGCGTAACGTGAAGGACTTTCAGGGGTTTGGCTTCAAGAAACTCTGGAACCCCTTGGCTGAATAGAGGGAGGTCACATGAAGACGCTGTCCTGGTCTGCCGTTGTTTGTCTCATTGCCGCGGTCTGCACGGCCGACGATTTCTACCTCAAGGATCACACCGGTCACGAGACGGGACCGTTCAGAGTCCAGCAGGGCGCTACAGTTCGAGCAGGCGATCAGGAGTTCACTGTATCCAAGGTTGAACAGGTCGATGAGGCCGTTTTGGAAACTATGAGGCGGATCATCATTCCCGAACTCAGCTTCCGTAACACAAGCATAACCAATGCGATCGACTTCCTCGTGAAAGCCGGAAAGGAGAACGATCTCGACAAGAAGGGCGTTAGCATCACTCTTTGGTCATCCGCCATCGTGCCGCCATTCAAGAATCCGGCGTGGGGCGTCTCGAACATCACGTTTACAGGAAGAAACCTGACCTTGTATGAAGCGGTGAGGACTGTGGCTGGACTCAGCGGATTGAAGCATCACGTGGAGGCGACCGGGGTTCGATTGACGCCAGCTGACGAACCCCAGGGCGAGCTGTTGCTGCGCGCCTACCCGATAGAATCTTCATTTGTTGCACGATTGCTCGAACTACAGACTGCCGGTTCGAATCTAGCCGTGACTGTCGAGCAGGCTTTGAAGTCCTACCTGACGAAGGTGGGGGTGGACTGGCCGCGAGGATCTGCCGTAACTTACGACAGAATTGACTCCCAGCTCCTAGTCGCGAATACCGCTGAGAATCTGGCGACTTTAGATATATTGATACCCAGGGATTATTACTCTCCGGCTCCTCAAGTGCAAATCGACATGCTTTTCATTCAGTTCGACATGACGAATCGTATGCATCTGGCACCCGGCGACGTAAATGCCAAGTCGCTGTTGCGGGCGTGGACCAACGGATGCGGCCGGTTGCTGGCATCTCCAAGCGTTACTACGCGAAGCGGGGCTGAAGCGTCAATTCGAGGGGTAAACGAGGTGATCTACCCGACTGCATTTGTTCCGCCTGATGGGTGTGTTGGCCAGACCAACGCGGCATCATCAAACACGTGTGAAGTGATGATCGGTACGGACTTCGCGACAAGGGAAGTGGGGGCTATTCTGACGGTGTTGCCCGAGATATCACCGGATGGAGCCGCGATCAACCTGACCCTATCGCCACAATACGTCGATCTTCCAGTGTGGAAGGACTATGGATATGACTTACACCGGGGGGAGGGCAAGTCATGCCATGTGCCCAATCAGCAGCCCATCTTCTACGTGTACGGCTTCGCCACGCAGTTGTCGATGACGGATGGTGCCACAGTTCTGGTCGGAGGCGGTATGCCGACACACGACGGGAAAGGGATCATCTACAGTTTTCTGACCGTCCGGTTGGTGGGGGCCGATGGCGAGCCGATCCGAAAACCGGCTGGTTCTTCCGGTCCCGCGATTTATTGAGAACACCTGGCTGGGGTGATGTTGATAGTAGACGAGGTGGGCCGCAGAGTCCGCTATGACGGTCTGATCACCAGTTTCTCGCCGACGCGGGTTTTGCAGGTCAGGCGTGGTCCCTGGCGTTTCTTGCCGTTGACCTTCCAGGCGCCTACCATGCCGTGAACCAGGTCGAGCGAGGATCCCGCCAGGCTGGTGATGCGGATTTCGCTTAACGCGCCATCCCGGACCGTGCCGCCGATGAGGAAGGCCCCTTCGGTGCGGATGCCGTCAAACTCCAGGTTGAACCAGTGTTTGGGAAGGCGCGGGACCACGTAGAGTCCGTCGGCGCGGCACTGCACCAGCAGTTCCAGCACGGCGGTGATGGCGCCCATGCCCGCATCCATCTGCATGACTTCCCGGAACCAGGGCGCCTTGCGGAAATCGGGCTGATCGAGGGCCCCGTCGTTCCAGGCCGAGCATCCCGGGAAGTCGGCATTGTGCAGGGTTCCGTGTCCGAGATTGGTGAAGTTCATCTTCCACCAGTGCAGCCAATTGACGGCGGCGTCGGGCAGGCCGCAGCGCGCACAAAGGATGGCCGCCCAGGGAATGCACCAACCGGTCCAGGCCCCGGGGCCTGTCGCCGTCCAGTGAGCGAGGGAGCGGGCCACGACGGGACGGTGTTCATCGGAGAGCGGCGCGATCGTGCAAAAGGGATAGATCGAAGCCAGATGACTATGATGACGGTGGCTCGTGGCGAGATCCTGGCCTTTCCATAGTGCGATTCGCCCGTTTGACGGCGCGGTCAGCGTATAGGGAGGCAGCCGTTTCCGGACTTCTTCCCAGCGGGGATCGGCCGGCTGTGAGAGAACGCGCGCGGCCTCCTGCAGGAGGGCGGCGGTCGCATGGAGGGCGGCCAGCTGGAAGCTCGAATCACGGCCCCAGGCGTTCATTTCGGATCCGTTGTATTCGGGACTGACGCTCACCGGCAGGGACAGCCGTTTGACGCCGTTTTCCTCGATCTCCTCCAGCATGGCCCAGAAGCCGTTGAACGTGCCGTTCAACATGGGCCAGGCGATGTCGCGCAGGATGGATTCATCCATGCTGTAGCGATAATGCTGCCACGCCATTTGCGCCATCCAGGCGGTGCAGGCGTGGTCGATGGTTCCGGCCCAGAAGGTGCCCACAACCTGACAGCGGTCATCCACAGCGTGCGGGAGCATGATGGCATCGGACGCGCCGAAGAAGCGTTCGCCGTTCGTTTTCATCCGCGGCATCCAGGATTTCAGCAGCGTCCAGAGCGGGGTGAGATGGTCGAGGCGATTAGTCCCCAGGCAGGGCCAGTAGATCATCTCGGCATTGATGTTGAAATGATAGTCATTGCTCCACGGCGGGATCTGATATTCCTCCATCCATGGGCCCTGCAGCGTGGCAGGGACACCGGTCGGGGTGGTCATGCCGGCCTGCTTATAGACGCCATAGTCGTAGGCATGCTGGAGCTCGGGATCAGGCAGGTGAAGGCGCGGCACATCCTTCCAGTATTGCTTCCACCAGGCATCGGCGCGGCGAGCCAGGGCGGGAGTGGTATCGGTGCCGACGCGTTGCCGGGCCAGTTGCGCGGCCTCGGGACCGAGCGCGGTTGCCACCAGCAACCGGCGGTTGCGTCGGGACCAGGCGAGGGCCATCGGATCATCCTCGGGCAGACTCTGACAGAAACCGCCGCTGTTCCGGCCACCCCACATTTCGGGCGGCTGACAGCCAATCTTGGCAAGCTGCTCGCCGACATGCTCCCAGGTCGGGATGAGCTTCACCTTCAGCAATTGGGCCGCCGTGGCATCGAGATCGATCCAGGCGATTTCATCGTCCATGGCCTGCCGGATGATCAGACTGGCACGGGCTTTTCCCGGGCCGGCGAGACGAACGGTCAGCACTGCCCGGGTGCGGTCAAGAACGCCTTCCACCGGCCGCCAGCCCTTGCCGAAGGTCAGTTCCAGGCGCCCACCTCCGAGTTGCTGGGGATGGGTTGGCAAGCCGGTCTTGTCGGAAGGGCGTGCGAACAGGTCACGGATGCCGTCCTTGTCATTAGCCTCGAGAAGGCGGCGAACGGAGGTAAAGGTGGCCCGGGTTTCGAAGGGATTGCCACCGCGGTGATCCCAGAATCCTGCGCGCGCCACGGTGATGTTGAGGCTGGTTTCCCCCCAGACCATAAGACCCTGAATGCCGTTCCCGATCAGGATACCGGTGTGGGTGCGGGGGAGGGGAAAATGCCAGGTGAGATGATCGGACTCAGCTTGCTTTGACATGGGACTAACTCCTGAAAGAAACCTTTGGTGCCTTGCGTTCTTCGGCGGAATCGACTTCGAATAAGGCGGCGGGACTGAACCCAAACAGGTTGGCCACGATCACGGCGGGAAAAATCTCGCGTGCGGTGTTGTAGCCCATCACGGCTCCATTGTACGCCTGCCGGGCCGTGGCGACTTTGTCTTCGGTGGAGGAGAGTTCGGTCATGAGCTGCATCATGGTCTGGTTGGCCTTAAGGTCGGGGTAGGCCTCGGCGATCGCGAAGAGGCGGCCAAGGCTGCCGGTCATCTGCGCCTCGGCCTGCATGAGCCCGCGTATGGCGGCGGCATCCCCGGGGTTCGCGGCCGCCCGTTGGCTGGCCGCGAAGGCCTGGGTCCGCGCGGTGGTCACGGACTCGAGCGTTTCACGCTCGTGCTGGAGGTAGCCCTTGGCCGTTTCCACCAGGTTGGGGATCAGGTCGTACCGTCGCTTGAGGGCCACATCGATCTGGGCGAAGGCGGCCTTGAAGGCATTGCGGAGGGTGACCAGACGATTGTAGGCGCCGATCACCACCGTGATGACGACCAGCACGACGAACAGAGCAACCATTCCAACGATGAACATGGCAATCCCTCCTCCTTTAGTATGTGAGTGATGACAGGCGCCGCTTATAGCTTGTGGTGTGAATCTGGCGCAAGCCAAATCGAGTCTAGTCTGACCGCCTGGTATAGGATTGAGAGCGGACACACTCGACACGCGGTCGCGACTGTGGCAGATTGCGATCATGACACCACGCGAAACCTTTATAGCGGCACTGGAACGGAGACCTTTCAAGGGACGGGTCCCTCACTTCGAACTGGAGTTCTTTCTCACGATGGAGGCGTTCGGGCGGGTGCATCCCAGCCAGCGCCGGTATGGGCAATGGGATCAGATGAGCGAGTCTGAACGCACCCTGCACCGTAAGGATGTGGCGGACCTTCATGTGGCAACAGCCCGGCGATTTGAGACAGCCGGGATGCTGTATCATGTGCCGTCAGGGTGGAGGGATGAGGATACGCGGCGGTCGCTTGAACATGTCCGCGAACTGTCGGGGCTGGACTACCTGCTCACGCTGCATGGCGATGCCACCCATTCCATTCCCGGCGGGGACAGCATGATGGACTTTGTTGGGCGGTTAGCAGACGAGCCCGAGGCGGTGAAAGACGAGGCCGAACGGAGCGTCGACTGGGCCCTCGCGCGGGGTGCGCGCTTGAAACAATGGGGCGTCCTGGATGGATTCTGTTTGTGCGCGGACTACTGCTATAACGACCAGCCGTTTCTGTCGCCCCCGATGTTCGACGAATTCGTCACTCCTTATCTGAAGCGTCTGGTGGCCGGATATCGAGAGATGGGGTTCTATGTGATCAAGCACACGGACGGCAACATCATGCCGATCCTCGAACGGTTGGTGGAGGCCAATCCCCATGCCTTGCACAGCCTCGACCCCCAGGGCGGGGTTGATATCGCCGTTCTTAAGCAGAAGGTCGGCGATCGCGTGTGCCTGATCGGGAATGTGAACTGCGCCACGCTTCAGACCGGCACGGACGACGAAGTCATCGAGTCATGCCGTTATGCCCTGCGTCATGGGATGCCCGGTGGCGGGTACGTATTCGGGACCAGCAACTGCATCTACACAGGGATGTCCCTGGAGCGTTACGCGCTCATGCAGAGTGTCTGGCGCCTGGAAGGGAATTACCGTTGACCGGTTTTCCCGCCGCGACGAAGGGAACGACCCGATCGCTGGGGCACCGTCTCAGCAAGGCGTTTCCCTGGGTTCTGTTCGTGGTGGTGCTGGCGGTGTACGCCTGGATCCAGGTCCGTGGGTTCACTCCGGCTTACACGGAAAATGACCCGGACGGGTATCTGTTCCTGGCCAAACGTATGGCGCATGGACAGTCTTTATTCGTCAGTGACGACGACCCGTTCCAGTTCCAGAAGCATATGTGGGTGGAGCGGATTCCCGGGCAGGTCACCAGCAAGTATCCCCCAGGCTACCCGGCTCTGATGGCGATCGGCTACCGGCTGGCTGGAGAGAAGGGGATGTTCATGGTCAGTCCGGTCATGGGCGGTCTGGCGCTCGTGGGGGCCTGGCTGCTCTTCCGCCTCTGGCTGAAGCCCTTCTGCGCCACCATGGCTTTTCTGACGCTGGCCCTGTTGCCGCAGTTTTTGTTTTACGGCGCCTACCTGCTGACCCACGCGACCAGTCTGTGTCTGACGACGTGGGGGATGTATTTCCTGTGGCGCTGGCTGGCGCAGCCGCGGTGGGGCTGGGGAGTGGCGGCCGGTGCCGCACTGGGCGCCAGTGTGACGGTGCGCCCCACCGATGCACTGTACTTGCTGCCGCTGGGGGTGGCGGCGGCGGTCGGATTGTGGCGGGGACGCCGTGCAGGCCATGTGCCCTGGGCGGGAGCCACCGCGCTGATGGCGACGTGGGGACTTTTTGTCGGGCTACAGGCGCTCTACAACCTCAGTCAGTTTGGTGGGGTGACGGTGAGCGGTTACGCCCTCTCCGGCGAGCAGGACGGGTTTTCAGCCCGGTTCTTTGCGGCACACTTCGGCCTTCTGCTGGGCGGGCTGATCCGTGAGTTCCTGCCGGTGCTCTTTCCTGTGGGGCTGGCGGGCATGATGCTCTGGGGGCCGCCGGTGGACCGCGCGCTACGGCTGCTGTGGTTCGTTCCGGTGTTCATCACCTACAGCAGTTACTACTGGGTGAATGATAACTGGTCCTGTCTTCGCTTCTTCCTCAGCACGGTGCCGGTGTGCATCGGTTCGGCCTATGCGGTCGTGGATCAGATGCCAGCCTCCCGGAGAGTTCGTGTCGGCACGTCCCTGGTTTTGCTGGGACTCTTTGTCAGTCTGACGGGGGCCGGGATGCGGGGTGGAATGGAGGGGCGGCCTCTCGGGCGTAATTCATGTGAGCTGGCCCGCCTGGCGGAGAAACTGGCGACGAGGGCGCCCACCGATGCCGTCTTCTTCTCTCAGCAGCCGTGGTGCTATTCGCTGGGACCGCGCGCGGCCTACACGGTCTACGAGCTTGAGGCCTTCAGACGCGAGCCCAACCTTGCCCGTTTCGCGGATAGCCTCCCGCAGAGCGGCGAATCGGAACCGAGGCAGCAGCCTGAACGGCGGCGGCGACTGCGGGATTTCTACGAAGCGTCGACGAACCAGGAGCTGCTGGAGCACGAACGGACGATTATCCGATCGTCCCTGAAGGCAGGCCGGGCCGTGTTCTTCCTGGTGCCCACTTATCAGGCTGAGCGAGAGCGGCAAAAACTGGGGGAGGGTTTCACTTGGGAGACCGTTGAAGAATGGGACGTCGATTGGACAGGGTGGGGACGGTCGGACCACCAGCGCGTGGGCCTTTATGTGATCCGGCAGGGATCCTCCGCCTGACGTTGTTTTCGCGGCTTGCCAATGAGTGAGGCCGTGTGTAGGTTTCGCGGGATCGTGGTTGGGATACGGACAGAGTCTGTTAGCAATTGAGAAAGGATAACCAGCGCATGTTGCAGACAAAGAAAACGCCGGGAGATACAAAGTGGTTCGTTAACGATCGCTTTGGGATGTTCATTCATTGGGGCCTCTATTCCATGCCCGCCCGCCATGAGTGGGTGCGTCATAATGAGCAGATTGGCAACGAGGTCTATGACTCCAAGTATTTCAAGCGGTTCGATCCGGACCTGTATGACCCCGTGCAGTGGGCCAAGGCCGCCAAACAGGCCGGCATGAAGTACTTCGTCATCACCACGAAGCACCACGAAGGATTCTGTCTCTGGGATTCGAAAGTCACCGATTACAAGGCCACGAATACGCCGGCCAAGCGCGACTTGCTGAAACCCATGATTGAAGCGTTCCGTGCCGAGGGCATCCGGGTGGGCTTGTACCACTCCCTGATCGACTGGCATCATCCCCAATACATTCTCGATCCGCATATTGGTCCCTATCGCGCCCATGCCGATCGCGAGAAGATGAACAAGGGCCGGAATCAGGCCAAGTACGCCGACTATCTCCATCAGCAGGTGCGCGAGTTGCTCACCAAGTTCGGTGACATCGACATCCTCTGGTTCGATTTCAGCTATCCGAAGGCGGATGGCAGCGGCAAAGGCAAGGACGACTGGCAGAGCGAGAAACTCTACAAGCTGATCCGCAAGCTTCAGCCTGATGTCATTCTCGACGACCGCCTGGATCTTCCCTATGGGTGGGACATTAAGACACCGGAGCAGTGTCAGCCGCGCGAATGGCCCAAAGTGGATGGGCAACCCGTGGTGTGGGAAGCCTGCCAGACCTTCTCGGGGTCGTGGGGCTATCACCGTGATGAGGCGAGCTGGCGCAGCGTGGATGAGTTGACCCGCACGCTGATTGACTGTGTGAGCAAGGGCGGGAACCTTCTGTTGAACGTCGGGCCGACGGCGCGCGGGGAGTTCGACGACCGCGCCAGCGCACGGCTGCAGGGCATTGGCGAGTGGATGAAGCGGCATGCCCGATCGGTGTACGGTTGTACCCAGGCGCCGGCTGAGTTCAAGTGCCCGCAAGACTGCCGGCTGACCTACAATCCCAAGACGAAGCGTCTGTACGTCCACGTGTTTGCCTGGCCGTTCAAGCACTTGTTCGTGGATGGGCCGGTCAAACAGGTCGAGTATGCCCAGTTGCTGAACGACGGCAGCGAGATCGATATGAAGCTGGGGGACTGGTACGCGCAGCAGGGTCTGAGTTCCGATCAGTCCATTGTGTTGAACCTGCCGGCGCAGCGTCCGAATGTGACGGTGCCGGTGATCGAGTTGTTCCTGAAGTGATGGGGCGGCAGGCTGGCCTTGACAAATGGGCTTGTTTTAGCCACAATCGATGGCGTTTTGTTGAACCATTAGGAGGAGAGAGCATGTCTTACGTTATCTCAGACAAGTGCACGAAATGTGGTAGCTGCGCGCCGGTTTGCCCGCAGGAAGCCATTGCGGAAGGCGATAAGCAATACGTGATCGACGCTGAAAAGTGCGTGGATTGCGGTCTTTGCGCCGGGGAATGCCCGGTTGAGGCCATTTCGCCCGCGTGATGACCGAAGGTTATAAGCATTTGTTCGGCCCAGTCCGCTCCCGGCGGCTGGGCCGTTCTCTTGGTCTGGATCTGGTTCCGTTCAAAGTCTGTTCGTTCGACTGTCCGTACTGCCAGGTCGGCATCACCACCACCAAAACCCTTGTTCGCGCGGACTATGTTCCTGTTGAGGCCGTGCTGGCAGAGTTTGACCGCTGGATGGCCGTTGACGGCAAAGCCGACCACCTGACGCTCGCGGGGGCGGGAGAGCCCACGCTGCATCTCCATTTCGGGGAAGTGCTTGAGGCGCTGGCCGCCCGTACGTCCATCAAGCGGGTCCTGCTGAGCAATGGTTCGCTGTTTCATCGTTCCGAGGTGCGTGCCGCGGCCTGCAAGGCGGACATCGTCAAGGGCACCCTGGCCGCGTGGGATGATCCCTCTTTCAAGGCCTTGCACCATCCGCATCCGTCCCTGGGCTTTTCGACTTTTTTCGAGGGGCTCAAAGCCATGCGCGGAGCCTTTCGGGGTGAGTTCTGGCTTGAGGTATTTCTCATGGCCGGGGTCAATGACGAGCCGGCTCAGGTGGCTCGCATTGCCGCACTGGCGAAGGAGATCGGCCCGGATCGGATTCATCTGAATACGGCGGTTCGTCCGCCGCAGGAGGGCTCCGTGCGCGCGGTATCGGCGGCACAAATGACCGACCTGGCGGCGTTGTTTACACCGGTGGCCGAGATTTCGGCGTCGGTGCCTGCTCCCGCCGCCGGCGGGTTGCCGCTTCCCAATGCGGCGCCGCTCTCCGAGGCTGGCCTGCTGGCGTTGCTGCAACGACATCCGTGCACGGCGGTCGACACGGCAGCCACACTGGGAGCCGATCCGGGTGAAGTCGAAGGACTGTTGCGGAAAATGGTGGACCGGCACCTGGTACGCGAAGAGCTGCGGGACGGGGTCCGGTTCTACCTGGCGGTGTAACGCCGCAGGCGATCAACCGAGCCTGGGATTCAAATGTCCCGTGTTCGGGTCTGAGATCTTCTCAAGGTACATCAGTAATTCCCGGTCGTACTCCGCGTCAGCGTCGAGGCCCATTTCGCGGTAGATGCCTCGCAGGCGATAATAGCTCTCCTCGGCTTCCCGGGCGCTGGAATAGCGGTGCGTCGGGTTGGGATGGAGGAATCGTTTCAGAACCTTGACGAGGCGCTTGCTCTGCCGGATATGTTCGGGAAGCATTTCCTCCACGCGGTCCATGAGCGTGGTTTTGAACTGCAGCAGTTGCTCGTCGCTCATCTCCGTGCAATCGCGCAACGCATCGCCCCGCAGCATTTCCAGGCCGACAAGGCCGGTACTGAACAGGTCCGACTGCGCCATGCCGGCTTCGAGGCGGTGGGTTTCGGGGGCCATGTAAAGCGGACTGCCCAGCAGGATGCTGATGCGCTCGCCGATTTCGACGGCCCGGCCGAAGTCGACCAGCTTGACGGACCCCATCCGGTCGATCATGATGTTCGACGGCTTGATGTCCGCATGGATGTAGTTGGCCTCGTGAAGGACCATCAGTCCCAGGAGCACCTTGCGGAGGATGTAGAGCGCCACGCCGGGTTGGAGCATGAAGCGGCCATCTTCCAGGCGGAACAAGGTATTCATGAAGTGTTCCCACTCCTCGTCGGAGGACTGGCTGCGGGCGATGCCGAGGTGGGTGCCGCCGAGCAGGTACTGGAGGTCGATGCCGTCAATGACGGCCATCTGGAGATACCCGATGCCGCGGGTTTCATCGTACGTTTCGCGGGTCACCAGATTGTCGCTATGGACCGGCTGAAGCTTGGAGACCTGGCTCGCCAGCCGCCCCATATCGGTCCAGTACTTGTCGGCGCTGGAATAGATTCCGGGATCATGGAGCTTGACGGCGTGGCGGGTGAGGCAGCCGCGTCCTCCCTGGCGGGTGGCCAGAAACACCACTCCCTGCCGGCCTTTGCCCAACTCGCGTGCAAAACGAAAGGGAACGGGCTGCATCATGGCCTGTTCACGGATCACGGCGTGGTAGTTTTCCACCAGTTCATTCAGGGTCGGATCCGCGGCGGAGGGGGGCGCACCGGTTTCGAGGACGGTGGCCTCGACACCGGGCCGGGACTTTTCTGATGGACTCTGGACCACAGTTGTTCTCATGTCATTAGTTGTCAAATTGGTGTTGAACATAGCAGACGCGATTCAGGCTGGCAATGAAAGCCGCAATCACATAAATTGGCGCATTCATTTGGTACCGTCCCCGAAAGTAAGGGGCGCAGGAGTCATAGACGGATAAGATTCCCTCCACGCCGGCTCTGTGAGCGGCGGAACGATAGGGTGGCTTGAAGGAAGTTCAGCATGCAATGGTTGTTGCACAAGATTATCGGAACGAAGAACCAGCGCGACGTCACGAAATTGAAGCCGCTGGTCCCACGGATCAACGCGTTCGAGGTGGAGTACCAGTCGTTGACCGATGCCCAGTTGCAGGCGAAGACGACTGAGTTCAAGGAACGGCTGGCCAAAGGGGCCCCCCTTGACGATCTGCTTTGCGAAGCCTTTGCCGCGGTCAAGAACGCCTGCCGCCGTTTGTCCGGCACCCGCTTCAACCTGTGCGGACATGAAGTGACCTGGGACATGGTCCCGTTCGACGTCCAGCTTCTGGGTGGAATTGTATTGCACCAGGGGAAGATCGCCGAGATGGCCACCGGCGAAGGCAAGACCCTGGTGGCGACCCTGCCGCTCTACCTCAATGCCCTGGCCGGCCAGAACGTGCACCTGATCACCGTCAACGACTACCTTGCCCGCCGCGATTCGCAATGGATGGGGCAGGTGTTCCGTTTTCTTGGTCTGTCCGTGGGCTGCATTCAGAACCAGATGGGTTCGGAGGAACGCCGCGCCGAGTACGCGAAGGACATTACCTACGGGACCAACAGCGAATTCGGCTTTGACTACCTGCGCGATAACGGCATGGCTTGGCGGCCCGAGGACCTGGTGCAGCGCGGCTATCACTATGCGATCATCGATGAAATCGACAGCATTCTGATCGATGAGGCGCGGACACCTCTGATCATCTCGGGGCCGGCGCCCGTTTCCTCGCACCAGTATTTCGAACTCAAGC
>CAYOIT010000012.1:0-48178 GCA_964404035.1 uncultured Verrucomicrobiota bacterium
CGCGCTGGCAATAGGGGCGGATAGGACAGGTGTCGCAGTGGGGCGCTCTCGGGGTGCAAACGGTTTGCCCGAAGGCCACCAGATACCGGTTCCATGTTTTCCAGTATCGTCTTGGCAACAACCGGCGCAGGGCCATTTCCGTCTCCAGCGGCGTCCGGGTCGCGATCAGTCCCAGCCGGTTGCAGATCCGGTGGACGTGGACATCGACGCAGATCCCCGGTTTATCGAAGGCTTCGGACACAACCAGGTTGGCGGTCTTGCGTCCCACTCCCGGGAGCCGCACCAAGTCCTCGACAGAGTCGGGGATACGTCCGCCGAAAAGCGTGGTAACCGCGTCGGGCAATTGCTTCAGCAGTCGTGCCTTGGTGCGGTAGAATCCGACGGGGAAGATCAGCTGGGTCAACACGTCCAGAGGGATGCGGCGGAGGTCATCGAAATCCTTAACTTTGCCAAACAGACGCTCCGATACGGCGGCGGTCGTCTGGTCTTTGGTGCGCGCGCTCAGGATGGTGGCCACCAGCACGCGAAAAGGGGCCAGGGTACGGACCGCCATAAAGTCGGCAACCGGCGAGGGTTGGTTCTTGAAATGGGTGCGGATGCCGCGATGGATGAGGGGGATCAGATCGGTGTTTCGGTCCGTGGTGTTCATGAGAATGGCGGTTCCAGTTTCAGGACTCGGGTTCAGGAACCCTGCTTGGGTATTGACGATTCCCCGGCTCCTGCTAAGTTCGTATCTATTACACAAAAAGGATCTCATATCATGCAAAAAGAATCCCTCGATTTCCTGCGGCAGATGATCGGCACGGCGAGCCCTTCCGGGTTTGAGTGGCGCATTCAAGAGGTGCTCAAGCGCCACATGCGCCCCTTCTGCGACGAGGTTCGCGCGGATGTGCATGGAAATGTGATCGGCGTGATCAATCCCAAGGCCGGGATACGGGTCATGCTCTCCGGACATTGCGACGAGATCGGCCTCATGGTCATGCACATTGACGACCATGGGTTCCTCTATTTTGCCGCCGTCGGGGGGGTGGACACGGCGGTGATCAGCGGGCAACGGGTGAAAGTGCATGCGGCCCAAGGGGAAATTCTTGGAGTGATCGGCCGCAAGCCTATCCATCTTCTCGAACAGGACGAAAGAGGCAAGCCGGCGAAGATGCATGAGCTTTTCATCGACATCGGCGCCAAGAAGCGGAAAGAAGCCGAGCGCCATGTGTCCGTGGGCGACTATGTGACCATTGACGTGGGCCTTGAGCCGATGTTGAACAACCTCGTGGCGGGTCGCGGTTTTGACGACCGTGCGGGCGCCTTTGTTGTCGCGGAGACGCTGAGGAAGTTGAAGGGGCGGAAGCTCAGGGTGGGGGTCTACGGGGTCACCAGCGTCCAGGAAGAGATTGGCCTTCGTGGGGCTCAGACGAGTGCTTTCGGCATTGACCCGCATGTGGGCATTGCCGTGGATGTCGGGTTTGCCTCGGATTTCCCCGGGTGCGATCCCAAACGCACGGGAGAATGTTTTCTCGGGAAAGGCCCCACCCTGCATCGGGGGCCGAACATTAACCCGGTGCTGGGGCGTCTACTCGAGGCCACGGCCAAGAAACGCAGAATTCCCTGCCAGGTGACGGCGGAGCCGCGGGCGACGGGCACCGATGCGAACGCGATGCAGGTGAACCGGGCGGGGGTGGCGACAGCCTTGGTGAGTGTGCCGAACCGCTATATGCACACGCCGGTGGAGATGATCTCGCTGGACGATTTGGATAACACTTCCAAGCTGCTGGCCGAATTCCTGGTGGAGCTCGATCCGGCGCAGAAGTTCATTCCCGGCCTGTGAGGGCGGGAACGCTCAGGTCACGAAGCGGTACTTGAAGATACACCACAGGGCGCGGAAGCCGTCGCGCCAGGTGATCTTCTTGCCTTCCTCGTACGATCGTCCGTAGTAGGAAATGGGGACCTCGTAGATGCGCCATTTTCCGTGAGCGACTTTGGCGGTGATCTCCACCTCGAACCCGAAGCGTTCCTCCTGGATGACGATGCCCTGAAGCACCTCACGGCGGAAGACCTTGTAGCAGACTTCCATATCGGTGAGGTTGAGGTTGGTCATCATATTGGAGAAGGTGGTCAATAGTCTGTTTCCCATGTAGTGCCAGAAGTAACACACACGGTGGGGACCTCCGCCGAGGAAACGCGACCCGAAGACCACGTCGGCCCGGCCTGCGAGGATCGGTCCCAGAAGAAGCGGATATTCCTTGGGGTCGTATTCCATGTCGGCGTCCTGGATGATGACAATGTCGCCAGTTGCGGCGGCAAAGCCTGTGCGGAGGGCGGCGCCTTTTCCCTGGTTCTTCTCATGGAAGAGAACCCGCCACTCGGGATGCTCGGTCCCCAGTTGTTTCAGGACTTCCCGCGTGCCATCCTTGGAGCAATCGTCGACCAGGATCAGTTCCTTTTCGATCGCGGTATCCGCTTCCATGACAAGTTTCACGATGTCGCGGATGGTTGCGGCTTCGTTGTATACCGGTATGACGACAGAGAGCTTCATGTTCCCCCTCCCTCGTGGAGTCGTGCTTCTTCCCGAGCCGCCACGACTACTTCCGCGCGGTTCGTTCGCTTACCCAATGGTGGATCTCGGCCCGCGTCTTCTCCCACACCTTCGCATCGGTACGCTCTTTGAGAAAGCGGTCGTAGATGTCGAGAAACGTTCCGGTGAAGGTGTCGAGCGACGTCATCCGGGCCTGGAATCGGCTGACCGGTTCCAGCTTCTCCGTCTCCGGAAGTTTGAGCCCCCTGAAGGTGAACAGGTCGGCATCGAGCGTGACCTGCCAGGTATCCTGCCCGCGGGCCAGCAGAAGCTTTGCCCGTCGTAACTTCTTGCCGCTCAGGAGGGCGATCTTGGCTTCGACGCTGAGTTCAGGGGTCCCCCGGCGCAGCACGATCTCGTGTGCGCCTTGCCCTTCCAGCACAAACATGAGCGGGCCTTCGATCAGGATTCCAAAGTCTCCCCGGTCACCCACGCGCATCATCCCGCCGCGCGCTTCGGAATAGAACCAAAGCCAGGTGAGGAAGTCCTGGCCGATGCCGTTCCCGACGACGTCATCCTCGCAGTCCGGCGAGAAACTGGTGGGGGCGATGTCCCGCACATCAATCTTGAGGCGCTGGGCGGCGGCATAGATGGGAGAGACGGGGATCAGTCCGAATCCCAGGGTTTCGCGGCAACTGGCCTCAAGGGCATCCATCTGCTTGTCGGAGACAGCCTCCGAATAAACGATCTGACTTTCGGGAAGGTGGACGAGGGCCATGCCTTTCAGTTGGGGCGGCATGGCGGGAAGCAGACGATCGGAGATTTCCTTCCGGATTTCGCTGCGCGTGCGGCGGTCGATCTCGGCCCGGCCTTCGGCCTGCATACGGGCCAATTCCTCCATCCGGCATTCGGCCCGCAGCAGGGACTCCGGGATCTTTCGTTCCGCCCGCATCTGGGTCAGGCGAAGGAAGCCCGCGTAAAGAGCAGTCTCCTGCGTAATGTTTCTGTCGAGTAAATGCCGTCCGGTCACCCATCCGCTGATCGGCTCGGCGCCGAGTGTGGTAATGGGCGGGGCAGCCTTTGCCGCGAAACGGTCAATGTAGTCCCGGGGCAGGGGTTGCGGCAGATAAAACATCCGAAACGTAAGGCTTCCGCTCTCGAACGACATGATAAATCTCCTTGGTCGTCCGTCAGGCGTACCCGGCTTTTTTCAACTCGCGCGTCAGGGCTTGCTGGAAGGCCTGAACATCGTCGGCGCTGGGCCGGTAGTCTTTCTTGTCGGCACCCAGGGACAGGCGTCCCATCTGATCCAGTGCCCAGTGGGCTTTGACGCCGTCGGAGAACACCACGGTTCCGCTGACCAGGGTTCCGGGGCGGGTGATCCGGTCGAGTTCGACGTCGACGCCTCCCAGGGCCGGTTCCGGTTCGAACGCCGCGGGGTCCGCCTCAGGCAGGGGCGGAGGGGCGCTGAGGTCCTTGGGGATGTCGGAGACTTTCTTTTGCTGCTCCTTCAGGCTGAGTCCCAGATCGATCACCAGGAACCGCACGTCGATGTAGGTGAGCGTCAGTTTGAACTCATCAGCCAGTCGCCGCTGGAGATCGGACAGGCCGGCGCCCTCCGCGACCCATTGAGTGACCGCTTTTTTCTGTTCATCGGTTAGTTGCATAGAAGATACCCATTTCCATGAAGAAGTGCGGGTGAGTATTCCAGAATACGCTTGGCCTGTCAACGCGCGGTGGTAGGCTGTAGGCAGGTTCTTCAAGGAGAAACGATGAGCGCACAGCCGGCAAAGATGACTCACCTGGCCCAGGAGCGGGCTTTGTTGGTCCAGGTCATTATCGGAAGGGCAGGGCGGGACGTGGCTCGTGATTCCTTGGAGGAATTGGAGCGACTGGCCGACACCGCCGGTGCCGTTGTGGTGGGGACCCTTTCTCAGAATCGTCAGGCGCCGAATCCGAGAACGTTCATCGGTGAAGGCAAACTTGAAGAGATTCAACTGGCATGCAGGCAGGCCTCAGCCAATCTTGTCATTTTCGATAACGACCTTTCCCCCGGCCAGGTGAATCATCTCGATATGGCGTTAGGGGTGAAGGTGATTGACCGAACGGAGGTGATTCTTCAGATCTTTGCGCGGCGGGCACGGTCGGCGGAGGCTCAGATCCAGGTGGAGTTGGCCCAGCTTCAGTATCTTGTCTCCCGGCTCCCGATTTCTGAGAAACAGGCAAGGTTTACCGGGGGAATCGGGATGAAGGGACCCGGCGAGAGCCCTCTGAAACTGCGCAACGAACCCATGCGCCGCCGCATTCGTGATCTTGAGGATAAACTGGAGACCATCCAAGACCGGCGTGAGCGTACGCGTTCGCGGCGTCCCTGGCCGGCCATCAGTCTGGTGGGGTATACCAATGCCGGAAAATCCACCATCCTTAACACCTTGTCAGCCGCAGAGGCTTATGTGGATGATCGGCTTTTTGCCACGCTGGATACCAAGAGTCGCCTCATTCGTCTGTCGGATGGGCAGGAGGTGCTGCTGACCGACACGGTGGGTTTCATCCGGCATCTGCCTCATGGCCTGATCGCGTCTTTCCGGTCGACGCTTCAGGAAGTGGCCGAAGCCGACTTGCTGTTACATGTCGCCGATGCGAGCCACCCCTATGTCCGGGAGCACTGTGAGGTCGTCTTCGATACGTTGTCTGAAATTGGGGCCAAGGACGTTCCCTTCCTGCTCGTCTTCAACAAAAGCGACCGGCCGGAGGCCCAGCGGGCCTTGCCTGAGTTGATGAGTCTATTTCCCGATGCGATAGCGGTATCCGCACTGCATGAAGAAGGTCTATCACCGCTGAAAGAGGGTATCGCCACAGCATTATCTGCAGCGCGCCGTCCTCCGAACTCCCCGCAGCCATCGACTGGAGAATAGAGTCGAGTGGCACCATAAACGGTAAAGCTCGGAAAGGAGTAACCGAGCTTTACGCGTGACTGAATCGCCTCAGTCCGGCACACCCATCGTCCGATGAGATAGTTCGGAAATGTAAGCCTCTTGACTCAACCACTTCCTTATCCCCTCGCACATGGGGTTAATGACTAAATAGCATGCCATGTGGCATGGGCTGGAAAGGTCCTTTCTTGATCGAAAATACCGTTATTGTGCCGAAATGTGGTCTCCCCTGCGGTTGGCGCGGTGCGCTTTCTTCCTGCCGAGACAGTCTCTGAGGCATCTCTTTTCGACTGGCTTCATCTTTGTGTCTCACGGTCACGGGGCCATCCTACCCGGGCAAAAAAAGAACCAACCCTGAGTTTCCTCAGGGTTGGTTTCACTCGTGTACTAACCTATCAGGTTATTATTGGGCCAGCGTATGGAGCAACGGGGTCGTGATCGTGCAGGTCGCATCCGAGCCGATGGCGTTGTAGCCATATGTGCCGCTCGCGGGACAGTGGGGAGTCGCCTTCATGTACGTGTTGACTTCCGTGAAGTCGGAGGCTGTGCCCTGGGCCTTCTTCTCAGCCAACGCCCATTGCTCTTTGCCAGCTTCGATCTGGCGAAGGTTGTTGATGCACGCCTTCTGTTGCGAGGTCGTCCTGGCCTTCATAAACGAAGGGATGGCAATGGCCGCCAACAGACCGATAATTGCCACAACGATCATGATCTCAACCAACGTGAATCCCTTTTTGCTCATCTTCATCTCATTCTCCTTATGTACTG
The DNA here is from genome assembly GCA_964404035.1 of uncultured Verrucomicrobiota bacterium. Classification (GTDB taxonomy): domain Bacteria; phylum Verrucomicrobiota; class Kiritimatiellia; order CAIKKV01; family CAITUY01; genus CAMBRF01. The sequence continues at coordinate 6,211 of CAYOIT010000012.1, forward strand.
TTTGTTTTCTACCTACCCACCACTACTACTCTCATCACTCCACTACTTCAACCACAGCATTACAGTTAAGCAGCTACCGCGCCAAAGTCTCGATGTGACTCAAAGTGCTCCAGAAACAACCACACCATATCGAAAAAACCACAAAATGGAACAATATTCCTTACCATTTTCTCTCTTCTGAAAAATGAAGCGAGTCTTTTGAGAAGAAAGTCTCATTCTGCGGTTCCCGGGAGTTTGCGGTAAAGGGTGGCGAGGCTGATCTTCAGTGACTTGGCGGCCTGTTCTTTGTCACCGTTGGTCAGTGAAAGGACTTGCTCAAGATATTCCCGCTCCCGTTCCCGCAGGAATGCCTTCAATGACTTGTTGCGATACGTATCTCCCGTTCCTTCGTTGCCTGCGCCCATCTTCACCATGGGGCGCACCTGGTTCAGCATACGGGGAGGAAGGACATCGGGGGTAATCTTGCCATCCTGGGCGAAGGTGATGGCGTGCTTCACCGCATTCTCAAGCTCACGAACATTTCCCGGCCACGTGTAGCGCTCCATCATGTCCTTGGTTTCGGGCAGGAGTTTGGGGACTTCAGCGTCTTTGGGCGTTTCGTGACGCAGCACATGATAAACGAGCGGCAGGATATCCTCCTGACGTTCCCGTAGGGGTTTGATCTCGATCGGGATAACGCTCAGCCGATAGTAAAGGTCTTCGCGGAATTTGCCCTGCTGAATAAGCGATTCGAGACTCGTATTGGTGGCGGCGATCACGCGCACATCGACGGGGATGTCGACATTGCCCCCGACACGGCGAATCTCCTTTTCCTGAAGCACACGGAGCAATTTCCCTTGAATGCTGAGCGGCATCGATGAGATCTCATCAAGAAAGAGCGTTCCGCCGCTGGCCGTCTCGAAAAGTCCGTCCTTATTTGTCGAAGCGCCGGTGAAAGACCCCTTCATGTGGCCGAACATTTCCGATTCCAGCAAGGCTTCGGGCAGCGCGGCACAGTTGACGGCGACGAATTTCTTGTCTTTGCGCCGGCTATAGGCATGAACCGCCTTGGCCACCAATTCCTTTCCGGTTCCGCTTTCCCCGGTGATCAGCACGGTCGTGTCGGCCGGGGCCACGCGTTTGATCATCTCGCACACGTTGCGCATGGCGGGGCTTTCCGCCACGATATTCTCGAACTTGTACCGGCCGACAAGTTCCTCCTTCAGTTCGAGATTCTCAGAGAGCGCACGACTGTATTCCAAGGCTCGCTGGATGGTGATCAGGAGTTCATCCATCTTGAAAGGCTTGGTCACGTAATCGAAGGTTCCCAGTTTCATGGCCTCGATGGCTGTTTCCACTGAGCCGTAGGCGGTCAAAATGATCACCGGCATGGTCGGCCGCAACTTGCGGGACAGCTTCAGGAGTTCCATCCCGTTCACGGGGGTCATGCGGATATCCGTGATCATCAGGTCGAACACCTCAGTATTGAGGAGTTCAATGGCCTTGTTGCCATCCTGAACCGAGATCACTTCATAGCCTTCAGCCTTCAGAAGGCTATTCAGGAGGCTCAGCATTCGAGGTTCATCGTCGACGAGAAGAATCCGCGCCATAGTCGGCCTTTCACAAGATTACGAAAATCAAAAGTGAGTATACGCCCATATCGTCCCGGAGACAATAAGTTTTCTCACTTCCAAGAAACGCGATAGAAAACCGTTCCGCAGCAGAGCAGCGGAGCATTCGGTTGATCAGAGGCACGCCATGGAGTTGACGTTGTGCCTCAGTTCGATCTGGCGCGGGACGATGTGCGCGACTTCGTGGAATGGCTCACTTGTTGATGACTTCACTCATCTTGAAGATCGGCAGGAACATACAGATTACGATTCCACCGATGACGACCCCGAGGAAGACCATGAGCAGAGGTTCCAGTAACGACGTGAGGGACGCCAGCATGTTCTCCACCTCATCGTCGAACGTATCGGCCACACTGCCCAGCATCTCGTCGACCTTGCCTGTCTTTTCACCGGCCGCCATCATGCGTACGACAAGTGTGGGAATGCAGTCCTTGTTGGACAGGCCGACCGACAGCGTATCCCCATGTTCCACCGCGCGGCGGGCATCCATAATGGCCGCTTCGATGATCCTGTTGCCGGCGGCTTTGGCGACAATCTCCATGGCGTTCAGAATAGGCACGCCGCTTTGCACGAGTTGGGCGAGAGTGCGGGAGAATCGGGCAATCGACACTTTCTGGACCAGGGCGCCGATCACAGGAGCTTTGAGCGCAAAGCTGTCCATGGCCCACTCGCCGGAATTGGTGCGTTTCCATTTCTTAAAGAACCACACCGCCGCGATGATGGCCGGAATGATGATGGGGCTGTATTTCTTGGCACCGTCGCTGAGGGTCACCAGAAACTGCGTGGGACCGGGTAATTTCGAGCCGAAATCGGCATACATACCGGCAAAGACCGGCACGATGAAGATGATCATTCCCGAAGCGATGATGAGCGACATGGAGAGGACCACAACGGGGTAGGTGAGGGCGGACTTGACCTTGCGTTTCAGTTTGGCGTTGGCTTCGAGCAAGTCGCCGATTCGTTTCATGGTCTCGGCGAACTGACCGCTTTGTTCACCTGCGCGCACCATGTTGACGTAGAGCACATCAAAGACATCCGGTGCTTGAGCCAGGCTTTCAGAGAAAGAGGCCCCGCCTTCAATGCTTTTCCTGACCTCCATCAAGACCAGTTTGAAGTTCGGGTTTGAGGCCTGTTCCTCGAGGGTTTCCAGAGAGGCAACGATGGGCATGCCGGCTGACAACATGGCGGCCATCTGGCGGGAGAAAGGCGGCAAATCCTTGCTCACGATCTTACCGGCGCCGTGAACCCGTTTCGAACGCGAAGGCCGCGCTGCTTTTTTCGGGGGGGGGGCAGATTTTACAGGCTGGGATGCGGCTTTAATGGATGACAAGGTGGTCCGTCCGGAGGCTTGAGCCGCCGCTGGAGCGGTTCCCGATGATCGGACAACTGGACTCATGGCTTCCTCATTTTTCCGTTACTCGCCACCGGTGATTTCAAGGGCGGCCTCCAGCGAGGTGATCCCTTCCTTGACTTTCTGGAGCCCGCTTTCCTTGAGCGTGACCATTCCTTTGGATCGCGCGGTTTCCCGGATTTCCCCGCTGGTGGCGCCTTTCATGATCATCTGCTTGATGTCGTCGTCGAGGGGGAGCACCTCCATGATGGCGCCTCGTCCCTTGTATCCTGTGCCGTTGCATTTTGGGCAACCTACTGCCCGGTAAATAGATACATAACTGGCACCCTCTTGTGCTCCGGCCTTGGAAACCGCTTCCCCCGGTGGCGTCTGGCGCAGAAAAACAGCAGGATCGATCTTGTTGGCGATGAGCACATTCACCGGCAGGGTGACCTCCTGACGGCAGGCCGTGCAGAGTTTGCGATAAAGGCGCTGGGCTTGAGACAGGACCAGCGATGATGCGAGCAGGAAAGGGGGAATGCCCATATCGATCAGCCGGGCAATGGCCCCGGCGGCGTCGTTGGTGTGAAGGGTACTAAGCACCAAATGTCCGGTTAACGCCGCTTTGACGGCAATTTCGGCCGTTTCAGCATCGCGGATTTCGCCGACGAGTACAATGTCGGGGTCCTGGCGCAGAATTGAGCGCAGGGCCGCCGAGAAAGTGAGACCGACGTGAGCATTTACCTGGATCTGGGTGATCCCGAGCAGTTGATACTCGACAGGATCCTCACAGGTCACAATGTTCACATCGGGTTTGTTCAGTTCCTGGAGGCAGGAGTAAAGGGTGGTTGTCTTGCCGCTGCCTGTGGGGCCGGTCACGAGGATAATGCCGTGCGGTTGGTCGATGGCGTACGCCAAGGCTTTGTAGGAGATCTCGTCCAGCCCCAAGCCGCCCAAGCTTGGGAACAGGGCGCTCTTATCCAACACGCGCATGACTATCTTTTCACCGAAAATGGATGGAAGAATACTGACGCGGATATCCACTTCCTTGCCCAGGGCTTTGATCCTGAAGCGGCCATCCTGGGGCATGCGACGTTCGGCAATATCCAGATCGGACATGATCTTGATTCGGGAAACGATGGCTGCGTGAAAGCTCTTGGCGGGGCTGGGACGCTCCACCAGTCCCCCGTCCACTCGATAGCGCAACCGCAGGGTCTTATCCTGCGGCTCGATGTGAATATCGCTGGCCCGCGTGCGCAACGCTTCGACGAGGATCATATTCACCATACGGATGACCGGGGCGCCTTCCGCGCTCTCCATCATTTCCTCAAGGCTGACTTCATTCTTTTCCTCATGCCCGACTTCGACTTCGCTGTCGGAGCCCCGCATGATGTCCTCCAGGTCGAGAGACTGAGCCGCCTCAGGGGGGGCCAGCACCTTGGTCAGGGTGTCCTGGATTTCCTTTTCACTGGCGACCAGCGGCATGACGTTCAGTCCGGTCATGACGTGGAGTTCGTCGACCGCCACGATATCGAACGGGTCGCCCAGTGCCACGACCAGTGTTTGCCCGATCTTCATCAAGGGCACAGCCTGGTGTTTCTTCAGAATATCGGGCGGAAATGACTCCAGGAGCTGGGGATTGGGGGAGAACTGGGAGAGTGTGATGGGTGCCATGTGGAGATACTCGGCCAGGCCGAGGGTGACTTCCGCAGGCGGGATCAGTTTGTTGTCCAGCAGGTACTTCTCCAGGCGCACGGAGAGCCCTTGCGCCTTCTCCTGGGCTTGATTCAAGGCGTCGGCGGTGATCGCCCCCCGCTTGAGAAGGATGTCTGTGAACCTCAATCCATGCGGAACCGTAGTCATTCCCCTGTACCGCCGTTCGTCTGACTGCAACCGTCTATGATCACTAGCCACTTCTATGCCAAGGTGGGCGTAAAGTCAAGGCGCCGTGCCCGACGTTCGTGGCTTTCGGATCAACGCGGCTTGCCGTATGGGACGCTGGAAGCTATGATAATGGATTATGTCGTTACATGACCGCGATTACATGCGTTCAGGGAGGGGCGTCGCGAGCAGGACCGGGGGGGGGCCGTCCGTTCCGTTGCGCCTTCGGCTGATGTTCATGGTCTGGTGCTGGTTTCGCCGCTTCCGGCGAGCGGCTGTGACGGATGGAAAGAATAACAATGAATCAACATGACACCATAGGGGCTGGTTCCCGAGACAGTCTGTTAACAGAGGCGCAAGTCGCCGCCATCTGCGATCAGGCATTGGCAAGATGGAAACCCGAGGGGAAGCGTGTTCTATTGGTCGTGCCTGACCTGTCGCGGACGTGCCCGATGGACCTTATGTTCCGCCTGTTGTACGAACGGCTGGCAGGACGCGTCAAACTCATGGATTTTCTGATAGCGTTGGGCACCCATCCGGCATTGACCACAGAGCAGATCTACAAGCGTATGGGAATAACCGCGGCGGAGCATGTGTCCCGTTTTCCGAAGGCGCGTTTCTTCAATCATGAATGGAAGAACCCTGATCAGCTCGTTGAGGTGGGCCGCTTTACCCGTTCCGATGTGCGCGAGATCACTGAGGGGCGCTTCGAAATGGATGTTCGCGTCACCTGCAATCGCATGGTGTTGGACTATGACCTGCTGGTGATCATCGGGCCGGTATTCCCGCACGAGGTGGTTGGCTTTTCGGGCGGGGGAAAGTACCTGTTTCCCGGGATTGCGGGGCAGGAAATCATCGATTTCTTTCATTGGCTCGGGGCGGTGATCACCAATCCGGTGATTATCGGCAACAAGTGGACTCCGGTTCGGCGCGTCGTGGATCGAGCGGCAGCCATGCTGAAGATTGAGCGGAAGGCGTTCTGCATGGTGGTCCAGCACCATGATCTGGCCGGTCTTTACGCCGGAACACCGGAGGAAGCGTGGTCGGCAGCGGCGGATCTTTCCAGTCAGATTCATACTCATTATTCCGAGCATCCCTTCCACACCGTGTTGTCCTGTGCGCCGGAAATGTACGACGACCTCTGGACCGGCGGGAAGTGCATGTATAAGATTGAACCCGTGGTCGCTGACGGCGGAAAAGTGATCATCTATGCCCCTCATATCACGGAGATTTCGTCGGTTCACGGGGCCATCCTGGAGAAGATCGGCTATCATACACGCGACTTTTTCCTGAAACAGTGGGACCAGTACAAGTCCTACCCTTGGGGTGTGGTGGCGCACTCGACGCATGTCAAAGGCATCGGGACTTACGAGAATGGCATCGAAAAACCGCGTGTTGAGGTCGTCCTGGCGACCAGCATTCCCGAAGCGGTGTGCCGCAAGGTGAACCTCGGCTATCAGGACCCGCATTCCATCAAGATTAGCGATTTCGAGAACCGGGAGGCGGAAGGTGTTCTCTGTGTACGGCGGGCGGGTGAAATCCTCTATCGATGGAAGCACGCGCCGACCGCGCTGGGAGGGGAGGGTTGATCGGCTGCCCATCCCTCTGCCTGCGGCTTCAGCCGTCAGTCCTCTTCGGTTTTGGGCCTCACCTCCTCCAAAACTAGCAGGGGCTGAGCTATTGATGTAACTCAACTAATTACTTGCTTTAGTGGCATGTCTACGTAGAATGTCTACGAAGAAATCGAGGAAATAGGGAGAATTCCGATGATGAACCTAAATGAGCTGCGGGCCGACGATCTTAAGAGTATTTTGAAGATTCGACAGAAGATTGAGATTCTCGAGCTTGAGATGGCGGAGGTCCTGAAGAAGGCCGAGAAGCGTGTGCCATCGCTGAGTGTCTCGGTCCGGAATATGCGCCTTCCACGAAAGGCACAGCCCAGCCTCCGCGATCTCATCCGGGGGATTCTCGAGAAGGCCAAAACCCCCCTATCTGTTGCGGAAATCTATGAGGCTTCGTTGACGGAAGGGTATCAGTGGCGCTCACAAGAGCCGATAAACGCCCTGAACGTCAAGATGTACACGGACAGGACCTTCAAGAAGGCCTCTCCCGGGCATTTTGTGGTGCGCGCCAGCAAGAAGGCAGAGTAGCACCCCGATCAGGGTGGGGGCTGTGCCCGCCCGTTATCGAGCATTGGACGGGTGTCCACGAGCACGGCACCGGGAAGCAGGGTGGCTTTAAGTCCGTTGGTTTTGATGAACGAGCCAAGGAATTCGTTGCCATCCTTTCCCGGGACGGGAGAAAACAGGGCCCACGTGAGTTGATGTTCGCGGACGAGGTTGGCCGCCTCTTCAGGTTTGAGGCGGAAGGATCGTACCAGCGTCGGCACATCCTTCCTGAAGTAGTAGGCGAAGATGGGGCAGGGCGTCGGAACGGGATCGTCTCCCCAGTAGTAGAACGACGTCAGCAGCAGGCGATCCTTGTCTGTGGTCACGCGATTGATGGCTTCGGCCGCTTGACGCGACGCATCGGATCCCCACCACCACCCGAATCCAAGCCTTTTCTGCTCATCCTCATGGTGCTGGCCCAGGGCCGTTACCAGAAGCATGGCACAGCACCCTGCGCCCGCCACGCTGCCCAGGATGTTGCCCTGAATGCCGCTCGGCCGCGCTCTACGGCACAGGTCGATGAGGGCGACCAGTCCGAGGCCTGCGACCGTTGCCCAGGCGGGGTAGAACGACACGGTCATCCAAGGTGTTTTTCCCTGCGACAGGGAGAGCGCCGCGTAGCCAATAAGCAGGGTCACCCATGGCCAGCGCCGTGGATCACCGGCTTGGTCCCATAGGGCCGCCAGTGAGGGCCTAAGGCGCCACCAATGCTCGACTGCGGAAAGGCCCCCAACGCCTGCCAGGGTGCATCCGGTGAAACCCAGTTCCGAGACGAGCCGTTGGCCATAGTAGTACCAGGGATAGCTCCATTCCGTCAGGGTCAGTTCTGAGCCGGCGGCAAATCCGAGGATCGATTGGACCGTCGTGCTGAACAGTGCATACCACCAGCCACACGTTGCCGCCGCCACGGCCAGAGCGGCCGAAGGGGCTTTCCAGGTCATGGATTCGCGGGATCGCGCCAGGAGAATCAACAGCGCCGGCGGCACAAAGAAGACGCCTGTCTCCTTGGACAGGAGTGATAGGCCCAGGCAGAAGCCGCAGAGCAGGACCCGGTTTCGAACCCCCGCATAGAGGGCCAGCAGCCCGAACGTGGTTACGAGGTGGTCGCGTTTGATCCAGACATCGAAAAATACAGCCCCTGGGAGAAGGGCCAGGCATAGGCTGGCGAACAGCGCGACACGCCGGCCGAAGACGGCCCTGTTCAAGGCATACAGAATGAGCAGGTTCAGCGATTGCACCAGCACCGCCGCCAACTGTGAGCGCTCCGCGAAGCCTTCGCTCAATGGGTTGAGCAGCGACATCAAGAGAAGAAACCCCGGGGGGTGGACCCAAAGCACGTTCGAGTACCAATCGTGGCTTTGCGTGACCAGGGCGCGCACACCGGCAATATCCATGGCCTCGTCCCAGAACAGGAGGTGCCCGATGCCCCGCCAGCGAAAAGCGAATCCAGTGGCCACAATGACGGCCAGCAGCAGAGCCTCAATAAGGAGATCCTTGCGCTTCATGAACGAGGGCGACTGTGCCGATAGAATGGCCGATGGTCAAGAGGGGAATGAATTGATTCGACCTGGTGGCCGTGGTAAGTTGCCGGCATTCCGAAAAGGAGGGAACCATGACGGAAAAAGACCACGCCGCCGAGATTCAGAAAGCCATGTTCATTGAAATGATCCTTATGCTGTCATCGTCAGCCATGCAGCAGCTTGGAAAAACCATCAACCCGCTTACCGGCAAGACAGAACTCAACCTCGATGCCGCGCAGGCCACCATTGACATGATTGAGATGCTCGAGGCAAAGACACGCGGCAATCTCGATCGGGATGAGACGCGCCTGTTGACCAATACCCTTACCAGCCTTCGCATGAACTACGTGGAAACCGCTTCCATGCCGCCCAAGGAATCCAAGCCCGAGGCCAAGCCCGAGCCCGCGATACCGGGAGCCGCCGCCGCCGCAACGGAGGAGAACCCTGCGGAAAAAGAAGCCAAGTTCCACAAGACCTACGGGTGAGCGCATGCAGTGGTATTACACCATCGGTCGTGAGCAGAAAGGTCCGATTGAAGAGGCGGAACTCTTCAGGCTGGCCAGTGAGAGACAATTTGGCGCCGAGGATTTCGTCTGGAACAGTTCGATGGGCGGGACCTGGGTCAAGGCGGGGACGGTGGTGGGACTATGCCCTTCGGGACCTGCCGTTGCGCCGGTGGCCGGCATTAAGATCTCGGGGGAGTGGACGCCCCAGGCGGCCTTTCACGCCCCCACCTCCAACCGCGAATTGATGGCGCAGGCGCGGGAGCGCCTGAGCGGGAAGTGGGGGTTGGCGGTTGGGGTCTGGGCGCTCTGCTGGGTGCTGTCTGCGGTGATGAATGTCATGCCGGTAGCGGGTCCCTTATTGTTCTCCGGTCCCCTGGCGCTGGGAATCGCCATTTTCTTTCTCACATTGGATCGTGGAAAGCCGGTTTCATTCGACTTGGTGTTCCAGGGTTTCAAGCGGTTCGGAACCGCTCTTATCGCCTATCTCCTGATGACCTTGTTCGTCGTGCTGTGGAGCCTGCTCCTGATCGTTCCAGGCATCATAGCCGCTTTGTCATATGCCATGACGTTCTACATCATTGTTGACAACCCAGGTGTCGGGCCGTTCGGGGTGATTCAACTCAGCAAACAGGCCATGCGGGGCAATCGATGGAAATATTTCTGCCTGCAGTGCCGCTTTATCGGCTGGGCGCTGCTCTGCTTCATGACGCTCGGGATCGGATTCCTCTGGTTGGGACCCTATATGGCGGCCAGCAAGGCTCGTTTTTACGAGGACCTTCGGGTGAGGTAAGCGACTGGATTATGCGACGACGGATATTCGCGATCAGGGCGGTCTCGCCTGCCTTGCCGTCGTCCGTTATTGCCTCGCGGAGACCACTGTTCGGAAACCCACGGTGTTGTTCCCCTCGTTTGAAACAGGGTCCAAGTCACCCCGGCATGCCACGCGACAGAGATTGGCTTCCTCGGCCCAGTTACCGCCGCGGATGATGCGAGCCCGACCCGAGGAAGGGCCGCGAGGATCTGTCTGAGGCGAGTTCGGGTAGAAACCCTTCCAGTCCCAGCACCACTCCCACACATTGCCCGACATTTCAGAAAGCCCATAGCCGTTGGTTGGAAAAGAACCCACCGGACAGGTGTAGGGCGCGGGAAGACTCGCATAGGAGGGGTGGCATCCCAAGGTGAGACTCATGTCGTATGAGTAAAGATTGGTGTTGCTGTAATAGTCTGCCTCATTGTGACTGATCGTATCGCCCCAAGGGAATCGGTTTGTCAGCAGACCGCCCCGCGCCGCGTCCTCCCATTCGGCTTCCGTAGGCAGCCGGTAACCATCCGCCTCCCAGTTTACCCACTCGTTGGAGAGATCCGCAATGCCGTTGGTGTAGAGAAACGCATCGGTGAAACTGGTTGACGTGTAATAGCAGGGCGTCAATCCCTCTTTTTGGCTACGTGCGTTGCACCACTTAACACAGTCGTACCAACTCACCGACTGCACCGGATGATTGGGCCCCTTGCCGTCAGCGAAACCATCGAACACATAGCCGTTCTCCATTGCCCAACTCGAAACCTCGTTCCATTGCGCCCAAGTGACTTCATGCTCGTCCATATAGAATCCTTGAAGAGTGACCGCGTGCACAGGGAATTCTGTTTCATCACCTTCCGTATCGAGCGTGCCATTCCCCATGAGAAAGTACCCGGGTGGAATGGGCCTCATCCCCTCCGGAGGAGCATTGGTCGTGAGGAAAACGAGTTGCGCCTTGACTCCATAGAAGCGGGGTTCCGTCGACAAAGGCAGCTGAACGCTAGTCGTCGGACCGGCCGGCGCTATGTTTGTGATCAGTTCCGGCCAGTCAGCAATCGGCTGGAAAATGTTGGTGGTCGATACGATGCGATACTCGGACACATTTCTGTTCGGATAGGTCCACGTGACGGTGCGGTCTGCCGTACAGCCGGTGAACATCAGAGTTTCCCCCTTCCCTTCATGGATGCCCGCCCCCAAAGCGGCCACTACCAGCACTACTCTCGCCAGTTGGCTGATGAACGTGTTCACGATGTCCCTCTCTCGTCGGTTGACTCAGTTTACTGCACGTCCAGCACCTTCTCCTGATCCATGATAACGGTGCCCCACTCATAGGTAAGGATTTCGCGATGACCCATGCGGATTGTCCCCGTGGGCGGCCCAATGAGTTCAAGGACCCTCGCCCTGGAATCGCCCTTTACGGGAACAACCGCCGGAACCACCACCTTCGTTTTGACTTTTGAGACTGACATTCCCTGCTCCTGAGTTTGCAGCGGGTGTTCAGTTGCTGCTTTCAACATGCTCGCCGGGCTAGTCGATGTCGAGGATGGATCGGGACCCTTCCGCGGGTCAGTATCTGGTGACTTCGGTTGTGCCTGCCTCCAAGCTGCCGCGACGGCTGTGAACGCGACACCGTCGAAGGATGCCATGGCCTCGTCATCGGATCGCAGCCATTCACGCGATGCAATCCTGTTCGTTGCGTCTTGCCGGGAAGGAAGTGCCAGCCAATTATGCTGTTCCCCGTTGGCGCGCAGAAGGTTTTGCAGGTCCTGCTCCTCAAACGTCGATGTGTAATAGACGAAACGATTCACGACTCCCTCGGTCAAGCTGGCTTTAATGATGTAAACGTGATTACTAAAAGTCAGCGACCGAATGCCAGCGCTGTCATCCCGAGCCTCAATGGGGGTGTCCCAAGCGCGGAGGCACTCGGTTTCGGTGAACCCAAGTTGAGCCCATGCAAAGGGCGTGTTGAGCCCCAGGCAGAGCAATGCGATCGTAGTTTTCCGTTTCACTGCAGTCTTGACCAGCTGCTCCAAGTGCCGGGAACCTTATGCCAGGCGGTATCAATAATAATGGATCGTTGCGCCCCAACGGGATGGGGTAATCCGGGGGCAACCAACTCGCCGTTTCTGATCCGTTCATCCAGCGTGACATCCAGACGCGTGCGGCTGCCACTTGCCGGGCGATTAAGACGCACCTGATTTCCCGCCGTCATATTTCCGAAAATACTGATATAGGGCTGGCTGGCTGTGTTCAGATTGTTGTCCACAAAGTCGTTTTCAGCATAGAGCATGGCATGGATGCTACCGCCGGTGCCGAACTGAGCGTCGCCGATGTAAATGTTGCCGCTGTTCGTGCAGGCCGGGTTCTTGAGCGCGATCAGGCAGAGTGAATCTTTGGGATTGTTGGCGACCGTGCTGTTCATGGTCGAGGGCGTGAGGTTCGCGGCGTAGTCGGCATTGTAGTAGAATTCGTCTGAGATGGTGATGTTGCCATTGGCGACGATGGTGATGAGGGTGCCGGGTTGCCGAAAACGCATGCTGTAGACCTGCGGGTGGTGGATGTAGAGATTTCCATTTACGTAGTAGACCTTGGAGTTGGCGTCGGAACGGACATTCAGATACATCGGCGCTGTCTGGTCGCTGCCATCGATCGAATCGGCCGAGATATAGTTGTTGTAGGAGGTGTCAGATGGGTCTTCGAGGAAGAAGTCGTCCACGCGTTGATTGGTGCTATTGGTGACCGGGGTGTAAGTCCTTCCATAGATGGTCTTGCCGCCGCTCGACACGGACCCGCTCCGGGGCGGATTGCGCACAAAGATGTGCTCGGGGCGGGTCCCGTCGGTGATGGCGACGCTGGTGTAATCCGAGGCTGTTACCGCCACATCATTACCCCACCTGCTTAGCGCGTCGAGGGGTTGTTCGCTGGTCTTGCTTGTGCCGTAGTACATGTGCACCAGATCGGGGGGGTCAATGACCGCATTACCTCCTGTGGAGGCTTTTTGACCGGCGGCGGGCGTTGGCATCCCGGTAATGGTTCCCGGTGCCTGGGTACCGTAGTCGTAGACACTGTTCCGGTCATCGATATACTGTTCCCCCGCATCGTAAACGCCATTCTGGTCCTCGTAGGGTTCCGCCGCCTGGTAGACGCCGTCTCCGACATCCTCATACGCTTCCGCCGCCCAACTCTTTGTGGTCGAGTTGCTGGTCCATGTGGTCCCGTTCTTCCAGTAGCCGCCATTCCTGTCCCAGCGACCGTTGACCCGCACAGTTTTTCCGCTAATCTTGTGGACAGAATCTTCCACCCACTCCTCTCCCGTGTCGTACCGGCCGTTTCCCTGATCCACAACTGTCTCGCCCACGTCATACATTCCGTTCCCATTCTTGTCGATAAATCCGTCTCCGGTGTCCCGAGTTCCGTTTCCGTTGACATCTGTGAAAGGTTCGCCCAGGTCGTAAGAGCCATTCCCGATCGTGTCGCGGAAGGCTTCACCAAAGTCGTAATGACCGTTGTTATAGACCTTGCTCATATTGGGTGCCATGCTGTTGGAATAGGTCGCGAAGGCTGAAGCCGTCAACCCATTGGTGAACGTTTGGGTCGCATAGGCATTGGTCCACGTCTCGCCTACTCCGCAAAGACCGTCGAAATTGGTATCGGTGAGGATTTCCGGAAGACGGAGTCTGGCATCGCCCGACAGGCTGATGTTCTTCCCGGAGTAAGCGTCGCCTTTGACGAAGTCGGCGGAGGTTCCCGTTCCCCCCACCTGAAGCGTGTAGTTGGTGCTGCCATCCGAGTTGCCGGCAAACAAAGCATGGGCGTAGAGGGCGTGCATGTTTCGCTGACCCGCTCCCAGCGTGACCTCCGCCTGCACCTGGACCTGTCGGCCTTGGTAACGTCCGGTTGAGACCACGATGTTCTTCCAATTGGTGGTGGTGGATAATTGCGTCTGGAATCCCCAGTCGGAGGCTGTCAAGGTGTTGGTCTGGGAAAAGTAACTGCGCGACTCAGTATAGGAAATGTTGCCGACGGATTCCGCATTGAGGCGTACAACCGCCGCATTCAACCCGGCGTCGGCAAGATAACCCGCCATGTCAATCTGGTGAGTGGCCTCAGCGTTTCGCGAATACGAGATCTGGGCGGTTAGCATGGAGCCCAGCGTGATGCCGGCGATAGCCAACAGCAGAACCGTGGTGACGAGAATAGAGCCACGATCATGCGGGTGTTGTTCTGCGTGTATCTTTTTCATTTTACCCCACTGGTCCACTCACTTCGGTTTGTTTCTCAGGCAGGCAGCAAACCGCACCTCGGCGGCGAAGTCAGCATCGTCGGCAGCATTGCCGCTGACAGTCGATGGCTCGGAGACTCGATACGATACCTGAAGTGCGTTGGCCCGCGTCTGGACGAAAATAGGGGTGGTAAACCCTTGACTGTCCATGATCGCGGTCATGCCCCGCGCCACCAGCACGGTGGTTGTATTGGTTCGCTTCAGAAAGAGTTGCCCGTTGCGAAGGATGGGTGCCGAGTTGGAATACGTGAGCGTTCCGACGGTGCCATCCGGAAACTGCAGTCTCACCCAGGATCCCTTGTTGGTGTCAATCCCGCTGATCTGTGAGGCGTTCTTGATGAAGCTGGCGATCTTGCCACTGGATCGCATGGCTTCGTCCTGCGACCAGGCGATCTTGGAGCAAAGCGAGAACTGCCGTCCAGACCACAGGAATACGGACATGACGGCGGCGCATGCTAACACGGATATCGAGGCCGCGATAAGCACCTCGGTCATGGTGAATCCCGCCCGGTCTCTTTGCGATCGACTATGCTCGGTGTTCGTCATGGGTCACCCTGATACCGCTTGCCGCCTCATTCGTCGATAATCATGGAGTAAGTGTTGGTCATGTTTTTTTCGTTAAGAGCCGACCAGAAGATGATGTCCGTATGCACCTCTGCGTAAGCCGCATTCAGGGGGTTTGTCCAAACGCTGCCGTTCCCGGCATGCCAGACAAGGCGCGTTTGCAGCAGAATCGGATATCCCCGAAGGCTTGAGTTGGTATCGGACTGCAACATCGTCATCGATCCGCTGCGAAGATTGTCAAGGCTCATCGAGATAATCCCTTCAAGGCGTTCCTTTGCCAAGGCCCGGGCTTCTGTTGCGCAGCGGGAGTACTCGCCAAGACGCTGTATCCGTAAACCTACTGCGAGCAAGCCAACCGAAAGCAGTAGCGCCAGCGCTGTGGCAATAACCACCTCGATGAGTGTCATGCCTTGACATTCATCGCGCGACAAGGGTGTCGCTTTAGGGAGCAGGTCGATCATGGTCATGTTTCAGTTCACCTCACACGGGTACTTACAATACGTATTTATAGCACATTGCATGCCATGGGCGAGAGATGAATAGAAACTCCAAGGTGGATCCCGACTAGGGGTTGTGCTAGCGGCTCTTTCCGGTAAAATGACAGGAATAGTGGGCCGATTCATCCAAAAGATGAAACATTCCAGCAGATCGACAGGAGTCATGGGAAACATGGTTATCAATTGTGAGAAATCCGTTTTCGTTCCGTTTTTAGCGTAGCCCTGAGCCGCATTCGGTACATTGAACCTCTTTGGTTCATCGCGACTCGTGGTAGGGTTGGCGCTGGCGATAGAGTTTGAGTCGCTGCTCAAGCTCAGGGGATCGCGGGGCTAGGCGGAGGGCTTGTTCGGCACAGGAGACGGCGCCATCGAATCGGCCGGCCTCGGCCAGAGCAGCGGCCAGAATATCGTAGGCGCGTGCGCTCGATCCGCCGCTCATTTCAGGCAGGGACTGGGCAAGGGTGACGGACTCGTTTCCGTTTCGTATTCGTTCATCGGGGCAGGTGGCGAGCAGCCACGCCAACTGAGACCGCACAAACGGATGATCCGGTTTCCACCGCAAGGCTTCACGGTAGTAGTGTACGGCGTTGGTATGGTCGGCCCGGAGGCCATGGTGGAGGGCAAGATGGGTGAGTGTATCGAACGAGTCGGGTTGGCGTTGAAGGGCTGTCTGCCACCAGCCGATGGCCTCGTTGGTCTGTCCCTGGGCCACGGCGACGCGGCCCAGGTTGAAGTAACTGATATAATTGGCGGGAAAAACGCGCTTGGCTTCACTGAACATGGCTGTGGCGTCCTCCAAGCGCGCCTGATTGAGGTAGACAAGGCCGAGGTTGTTGTGGGCCATTGCGTACTCCACACAGGGCAGGTTGGGATCCTGCCGATACCGCCGCTGCAGTTCCTCAAACGGAACCATCGAGAAATCCGGCAGGCGGGCGATGAAATTGGTCAGAAGATCGTTGGCCTCATCCATGCGCCCCTCACGAATCAGCGCTCCCGACAGGGCCACGTAGGGTTTGAAGTTGAGCGGGCGCTTGTGAATGATATCACGCCACACCGCCTCTTCAGAGCGGTAGTCGAGGTTTCTGGCCCGCGTCAGGATGATAAACCAGACGGTGATCAAGGCGATGGCCACGCCGAACAACGGGCGCCACGACCGTCCTTCGCGGGATCGGGGGGCGATCTTCTCGAGCAGGGCATAGCCGCCCACGACCACCAAGGCCAGTAGGCCTGCCAGCGGCAGATACATACGGTGCTCGAAGGCGGCATCGGCGATCGGCAGGATGCTGGAGGTCGGGGCCAGGATGATGAACACCCAGGCCAGCGGGAAAGCGAACGGCTTTCGGCGCAGCAATCCCCACAGTGTGAGCCCAAGGAGTCCCACGACGGTCACGGCCGGCGCCCACACGTCGCCCAGTGAGCGGGCAAAAGGCCATCGGTAGCTCAGGCACAACGAAGTCGGAACAAACGACAGACGCAGGTACTGCAAAATGACCTCCGTCTGAGTCAAGGCATAACGCCATGGACTGATCCCCTGCTCGAACAGGCCGCCCACTTCCAGTGCCAGGGCCATGCCCATCAGGAACAACATGGCGAAGACACCAAGCGTCAACACCAAGGCGACGTGCACTTTCCAGCGGGCCCGCAGGACGTTGCGCCAGGAAGCGGTTGAGAACAGCAGGTCAAAGACGATCAGCAGGAAAGGCGCGGTGACGATGACTTCCTTGGTTCCCATGCCGATGGCGCAAGCGCCCACGGCTGTGTTCATCCAGACCCTGGGATGCGCGGAGGTCAGTCCTCGCACGAAACAGTAAAAGATGAGCAGATAAAACAGTCCCATCAGCGCTTCGATGCGCTGGGCGATATAGGTGACGCTTTCGGTCTGAAGCGGGTGGACCACCCACAGCAGGGCCACCGCGAAGCTGAGGAACACGGCGGAATCATCAAACCGGCCGGCGAACCGGGGAAGGGTCAGAGTTCTTCGCACCAGGCCAAAGAGCAGCCAGCCGGCGAGTACATGGATCAACACATTGGTGATGCGGTAGTCGGCGGCCGTCAGGTCGCTGAGGGCGAAATTGACCGCGAAACTCAGGTCGGCGACCCACCGTGTGGGGACCAGGACCGCCTTCCACGGCGGCCACAGGGTGTAAAGGTGGGGATTGCCGGTGATGACTCTGGCGTCGTCAAAGATGAACGGGCCCTGAAAGCTGTTGGCATAGGCCACAACCGCGGCGGCCAGAATGAGAAGAGGGAACCAGCGTGTCAGGCGCCTGAGGTTGTCATGCTGCATCGTCTTTGTCCGGGGAACATAAAATGCTATGGAAGATAACGATTGAACCTTATACATTGTCTTTGGCGTTGTAAAAAGGTTTTAGGCATTCGTCATGAACGAGTCAGGTCGAGCTGAACGGGTGTTGGTGGTCATGCCCGCCCACAATGAGGCGGGGCGGATTGGCGCGGTCATCCGGGGGGTGCGGCTGATGTTGCCGATGGCCGCCGTGGTGGTGGTGAACGATGCCTCCACCGACACGACGGCCCACGAGGCCAAGGCGGAGGGAGCCATTGTTCTTTCGCATGCGGTCAACATGGGGTATGGCGCCAGCCTTGAAACGGCCTTTCTTTTTGCCGAGGAGGAAGACTATGACGCGGTCCTCCAGATGGATGCCGACGGGCAGCACCTGCCTGGCGAACTTGCCGCCTTGCTCGCGCCGCTCAGGGCTGGAGAGGCGGATGTCGTGATCGGATCGAGGTACAGCGGCGGCGGGGGGTACCGGACGCCGGTGATTCGCCGGGTGGGCCAGCTTTTTTTCGGCGGAGTGCTGTTGGTGCTGACGCAACGCTGGTTCACAGACCCCACCAGCGGGTTTCAGGCGCTCAACCGTCGCGCGGTGCGACTGTTTTCAAGTGGCGTGTTCCCGTGCGACTATCCCGATGCCGACGTGTTGCTGATGGCCCACCTGGCGGGGCTTCGGCTCCGTGAGGTTCCGGTAAAGATGGCCCAGCGCTCCGGCGGCGTTTCCCTTCACGCGGGATGGAAACCCTTGTACTACGGCATCAAGATGCTGCTATCGGTTTTTGTGGTCATGTTGAATGCCCCGGTGTGGCGGGGGTGGCGCGAACGGCTCGGCCCGGTGTGACGCGAAAGGAGAACGCATGTTTCCAAGACAGTTGATAGCGTCCGTGGCGATCGCCCTATGCCTGCTGGTGCTGATTGTCAGGCTGGTGCAGCGGGGGTATCTGGATATTGCCTATTGCTGGTTGTGGCTGGGAATCGGGTTCGGTGCCTTGCTCATGGTCCTGAACTACGACTGGCTGATCAAACTGTCGGAGGTGATCGGGGCGGTGACGCCCACAACGACTTTGTTTCTGTTGGGTTTTCTGATGGTGCTGTTGTTGAGCCTGCAGTTCTCAATGGTGATTTCCACGCATCGTCGCCAGATCAAACGACTGACGCAACGGCTGGCCGTGCTGGAGCGGGATCACCCCGGACGGCCTCCAATGCCCCCGATGCGGGATGACCGGAAGGCAACATGACCCCGCGCCTTGTTCTGGCTTCCTCGCCGGTCAGCATTGAGGAACGCTATGGCGACTTCGCCGGTGCGGGCAGTACCGAGCCCTCGTTCGGGCTGTTGTGCCTGGCTTCGGCTGCCCGTCAGGCAGGCGCGGCCGTGGCCGTGGTGGAGGCCTCGGCCCGAAACCTCGATCTTCCAGCGGCCTTGCGCGACGTTCTTGCTTTCAATCCCGATGTGGTGGGGGTGACGGCCACGACCTCCGAAATCGTGCGGGCGGCCGAACTGGCGGCCCAGGTCAAGCAGGCCCGGCCGGCGATCTTGACGATCATTGGCGGTTGCCATGTGACGGCGCTCCCGGAGGAAACGCTCCAGGCCTTTCCCGCCTTTGATCTGGCGGTGGTCGGCGAGGGAGAGGAGACGCTTGCCGAAATCCTTCGCGCGAGGGCACGAGGAGAACGGGCTCCCGCGACGATCGCGGGGACGGTGACGCGCGAAGGCGATGCCCTGAAGAAACAGGCGCCACGGCCCTTGATCGCGAATCTCGATGCGCTGCCCCTGCCGGCGTGGGATCTATTGGAGGGGTTTCCCCGGCTGTATCGGCCGTCACCGGGACGGATCAAGCGCTGGCCCTGCGCCTCCATCGTGTTGACGCGGGGTTGTCCCAATCGATGCGTCTTCTGTGATCGATCGGTTTTCGGAAACCGGTGCCGGGCCTACAGTCCGTCCTATGCGCTCGACCTGGTCCGGGACCTGTACACGAACCACGGCGTCCGTGAGCTGCTGATCGAGGACGACACGTTTGTGATTTCCAAGGAGAGGGTGCGCGAGTTTTGCGAGCGACTGATTGATGAGAAGCTGGCGCTGAGTTGGTCCTGCCTGGGCCGTGCCGACCGGGTCAATCCGGAGCTTCTGGGACTCATGAGAAGAGCCGGATGCTGGCACATTTCCTATGGGATTGAGAGTGGAGATCCCGACATCCTCAAGGCGATGCACAAGCATCTTGACGTGGAACAGATTCGTCAGGCGCTCACGTGGAGCCGGGAAAGCGGCATGCGGACCAAGGGTTTTTTCATCGTCGGTTTTCCCGGCGAGACGCCCGCTTCTCTCGCGCGAACGAAAGCGTTCGCCTGTTCGCTTCCGCTCGACGACATCAGCGTGATGCAGATGACTCCTTTCCCTGGCAGCGAATTATACGGCATGGCCGATCAATATGGGTCCTTCACCCGGGACTGGCGCAAGATGAACGTCCTCAATACGGTGTTTGTTCCCCACGGGTTTACCCGCGCGGATCTGGAGCAAGCGCGCAATGATATTCTGAAGGCGTTCTACCTACGGCCCGGCGTGATCTGGCGGCAAGGCCTGCATGCCCTGAGGCATCCGAGCCTCATTCCGGGAGTCTTGGGCGGGTTTCGGGCCTTCAGGAAGGCGATTCGGGACACATGAGACTATCGATCATCACTCCCTCGTTCAATCAGGGGCGCTACATCGAGCGTACCGTACGCAGCGTGCTGGATCAGAAAGGGGATTTCGACCTCGAGCACCTGGTCATCGATGGCGGTTCCACCGACAACACGCTGGATATTCTGCGCCGTTACGAGCCGCGCCTGCGATGGTTATCCGAGCGGGATGACGGGCAGAGCGACGCTCTGAACAAGGGGTTTGCGATGGCGACCGGCGAAGTGGTGGCATGGCTGAATTCCGACGACACCTACCAACCGGGAGCTCTGGCCCGCGTCGTAGAGGAATACCGGAAGGAGCCTTTTGACTGGTGCTTCGGGAATTGCGCCATTATCGATGAGGAGGATCGTCCGATTCGGGAGTTCATCACCCGCTACAAGGTGGCGCAGTCCCGGAAATACTCCTATCGTCGCCTACTGCGGCGGGATTTCATCCCGCAACCGGCCGTATTTTTTTCCGCTGCTGCCTATCGTGCCACGGGTGAGATCAGTCGTGACCTCGTCTATTCCATGGACTACGATTATTGGCTGCGGCTGGGGAAGCGCTGGCAACCACGCTACGTGGATGCCCTTCTGGCGAATTTCCGCTGGCATACCCAGTCGAAAAATGGTGCCTCCTATCGAAAAGCGTCGTGGGAATCCGTTCAGACGGCACGGCGTCATGCAACGCCCGGTCAGTTCCTGGATCTGGCGCTGCATGTGGGGCACTGCTGCGCCTTGAATGTCTTGTACCCTTTTCTCTAGGAGGGGGAGAGGACGTTCCGTCCGGCGTCATCGCCGCAGCGGAGTGGTCTCTTGGTGGCATCAGGGGCTCACTGGCGCGAAATCACCGAAGCCTTCGTTCTCGTGGACCGCCAGGATGCGGGTTCCTGAATACCCCGTATCCGAGCCTCCTCCGATGTAGGGGTCGGTGCGGTATTCGGCGATATCGTTCAATCGGTGCAGCATGGTGCGCAGCGATTCGGCGGCCTCTATGCTCGAGTTGAGCAGTTCCTCGGCGCTCAACTGGAGTCCCACGGGCTTACGCTGAAGCAGTTCGAGACTGGCCAGAAGCACGGTAGCGGGCTGACCGAGGTGATGACAGGCTGCACCGATGCTCTCCATCATAACCCGTTGTCGCTCAGCATGTTTCTCTGCTTCCTCGGCGCGTTTCCTGTCGCTGATGTCCAGAAATGAGAATACCATGCCGACCAACTCGTTGTCGGCATCGCGGTTTCCGGCGGCGGAGATCTGCACAAGCGGGGAGGTGCCGTCGTGTCGCGGCAGGGCGACGGCTCCGGACCAATCCTGACCCGAATGAACGGCCTCGATCATGACCTCGACCTGCTTCGTATCCCGGATCAAGGTCCTAAGGTCGTGACCCAGCAGATCCTCTTCAGACTTCACTCCCCAGAGCGATACGGTGGCTTTGTTGACATACTTAAGCAGCCCCCTGCGGTTGGAAATGGCAATTCCCGTTGAGGCATTCTGGATGGCATTATGCACCGTGCGCAACATCTCTTCGGCCTGGCGCCGTACCGTGACATCCCGAATGAAACAGCAGAAATAGACATTTTCCCGCACATGAAGTCGATTGACGGCGATCTCAACGGGAAAGAGAACCCCATCCTTTCGCACGCAATGGGCCTGAATCAGGACGAAACGATCATTCTCCACACTGCTGTGCAGCGTCTGAATGGTCGCGGTGTCGGCACCGGAGATGATCGCTGTCAGGTTTCGCGTCCGCAACTCGCTGTGCGACAGCCGCAAGAACTCCGTGGCGCGTGAATTGGCGTCCACGATATCGCCGTCGAGCGTGGCGATAATGGCCCCATCGTAGACGCTCTGAAGGAGTTCCTGGAAATCGGAGTTCCCCACATGGTCGCCTTCGCTTGATGAAGGGGAAGAAGTCTGCGCTATTTCGGAGGTTTGAGCTGCAGGGCGCATTCGACGATTGCCTCGACGCAGTTCTTCCTTGAGGTCTGGCGGAATGTCGATTCGCATGGTCTGCGATAAGCGGGTCATCGGGTACCTATTCTTCCTGCGATGCAATTATGACAAGAAGCTCATCAACTGCGGCATCACTGTGATCCAGCAAATTTAAGCAGAACTCATGCCCGAAAGCACGAACAGAATCAAGCGGTAAGTATGATGCAGCAATCGGGAGGATTTGCATATTTTGCGAGGGGAGGCTTCTGCAAGAATGAGAAGAGTGCTCTGGGATTCGCGTTGGTGAGAAGTGTCTGTTTGGGCGGCTGACCACGGAGGCATGATTGGAGAAACTCAAGGTGCGGACGATCCAGGAGAGATGGCGGCGGTTCATGTATAGCTTGCGCGTGGCATTGTATTTTGGTTCAATTATAGGCATCACCTCACGTCATTCAGTCAACATGGCTGGTGGCGTTCGTTGTGGAATCGGGTTCGACCTGAATGAAACGACTTGCCGAGTATCTTAGACGGTTCAAGCGCGGCTATACGGATGTGCTTGGCTTGGATGTCGCGGGGAGCGGAATCAAGGCTGTGCGCCTCCGGCGGGTTAATGAGAAGCTTTCGGTGGTGGCTGCGGAGATTCTTCCGGTAACGCCTCTTCCTGAGACTCTTATGGAATCGACCGGGGCGATGGTTCTCCCCAAACCCCTGCGCGCCCGCTATGTCGCCATGGCCACCTCAGAACCAGGGTCCATCGTCAAACTGCTGACGATCCCGGCACATTCCGATAAAACCACGGATGTCCATGTCCATGAACTGATGGGCATGTCCGAGGCGGCGGAATACCGCTTATCCTATGAACAGGTGGCTAGCAGTCGGACCGAGGTGAAGGTGTTGGCGGTCGGCATGCCGCTGCAAGGTGTGCAGTCGTTGTGTGATCGTTTTCCGGTGGGAACACCGGCCCCCTGTTCGATCGAGGTTTCGGGGCTGGCTGCCATGACCGCCCATGCCTGGGGGCCGGGTCGGCAACATCTGGATGACTGCTTGGCCGTGGTCGATTTCGGTTCCCGGATGACTCTTGTCTCCTTCTTTAACAAAGGCACCATGGTGATGATTCGCAAATTTGATGTGGGTGCCACCAGCATTCTGAAGAAACTGCAGGATAGTCTGGGGGTCGATGGCGATGTCGCCATGGGAATTCTCAGCGATGGCTCATTTGATATCAGCCAGATCGTGCACCAGACCATGGAGTCTTTCTTGCAGCAACTGATCATCTCGTGGGATTTTGTTGAACGTCGCGAGAATACCCGGATCGCCCGATTGTATGCCTGTGGCGGGGGGGCTTCCATCAGTTGTTGGGCTCATGAAATACAGGGGGTCACGGGGCAGGAGCCGGTGCTGTGGAGCCCGTTCGATGGGTTGGTGGCCTCGGAAGAGCTTCTGGGCCGGTGGAAAGGGCAGGAGTCCCGATTCGCGGCGGCCGTTGGAGTGGCGTTGGGCATGATGGAGGCAAGGTAAGCCATGCGCGTCAACCTGATGCTGGATACGGAAATGCGCAGTGCCAGTCCTGTCTCGTTCGCCATGGTTGTTCGGACCGCCATGGGAACGACCATTGTGTTGTTCCTATTACTACTGGCTTCTCTGATCACCTCGTACCGGGCGCTCCAAAACAATGTGCATTACACCGACGAGGCGTGGAAGCAGACCGAACAGAAGTATCTGGAGGCTCTTCAACTTCGGAGCAATCTTACCGTGAAGACGGCCACGCTGACGGAAATTCAGGGCTGGCGCAAGACGCGGATAGCGTGGGGCGGGCAACTCGAGAGTCTCCAGAAGGTGATTCCCCCCATGGTGCAGTTGACGGAATTGCGCGTGACCCAGGATTTATTGGTGATGACGAACGGTATTCCCGCGCGCGTGTTCGAAATGCGCCTGGTTGGGCGGACAGGCGCGCAACGGTCTGAATCGAATGTCAGCGAGCTTAGGGAGACGTTGTCGGGGCAACCGCCGTTCGACATGGCCATCGAATCTGCCAGTATCCCGCCCGGTTCCTTTCGGCAGGACCCGGTGAACAAGGCAGATCGCGTTTTTGAGATTGTGTGCAAGTACATTCCGAAGCCCTTCGAATGAAACTACCTGAAAACAAGAAAGAGCGCATCCAGGTGTTTGTGCTGATCGGCATTGGTGTCGCGTTGGCGCTGTTTGCGCTTATACAGGTGGCTGTCGTACCGTTCAACGCCGCCCGGCAAAAATTGCAGGTTGTCCAGGCCGAGTTGGATAAGCGGATGGAGAAGGCCAGGAAAGAGCTTCTGCATGCCCGGATGGTCAAGGAAGAGTTCGATATCGTTACCGCGGACATTGACAGGATCATGGCCACCAATGTTCTTCGCCCGATTCTGGGGTCGTATCTGGTCGGGGTGACTGAGACGATTGAACAGGCGGCCCGGAAAGCGGGCATAGAGGTGGATGAAATTCAGGAAGTGGGTATTCGCGAGATTCCGCGCGGTGCCATGGATAAGACGCATGAAGTTTTCAAGTCCTATGCCGTTCAGATGTCAGGCGAAGGGGCTTACGAAGAGGTCTGTGCCTTTCTTGACAAGATTGAAACCGACAATCCATTCTTGTGTGTCACGGAAATTCGAATCACGGGCCGCCCCGACAAGCCTGAGCGGCATCGGTTGAATGTCCGTGTGGAGTGGCCGATCGAGGCGGCACCGTCGGACCAGGGGGGTGGGGTAGATGGCAAGGGGGGAGGGGCATGAAGGGGGCGACTGTGTTCATCGTAGTCTCATGCTCCTTGTTGCTGGCAGGGGTGACTGTGAGCCTGGCCCAACAGATGCCGGTTCCCGGTGCACTGGGAATGAACCCCGCGATGCCGGAACAGGCAACCTCCGTTGCCCTTCAGAAAGCCTCCGGCTCCGAGCCGGCGATGGTGTCCGCTGCCGTGCAGGGGGAAGTGTTGGACCTGCCGACCTTGACCGACCGAGTGGCGACGGGCCGCGATCCGTTCTGGCCGGTGGGGTATGCCCCCGTCAGGCGCGAGAAGCCAACGGCGTCAGAAATGGCAGGGACGGCCACCGTAATGACCGATCCGGGGCTGGCGGCGAAGCCGGTGGCGTGGGAGCAGGCCCGAGCACAACTGGATATGCGTGGAGTCAGCAGCATTGGACGCGACAAAACCACAGGGAAACAGAGATTCGTTGCGGTGATGGCCGGAAAGCTGATCGAGGAAGGGAATATCGTCTCGATTGCCTACGAGGGGCAGGTCTATCGGTGGCGGGCCGTTTCCGTCACGGCGACAGGAGTACAACTGGTCAAGCTGGATGTGCGTGAGGAATAAGCCGAATAACGGGAATCTCCTGGAAAAGGGTAACCTATGAACATGCGAAATGGGCTGTGGATGGCGTTGGTGTTGGGCGTGGTAACGGTGACGGCTGGGCTCCTGACGGGATGCAGTGATGACGATCCTGATACCGGCGAGCTTGACGGTTATTTTGAGAGTCATCCTTATGTGTCCGACCCGCGGTCGGGTTTGGACCAGATCGTGAGAATTTCCCCCGACTCCGCGGCGGTGGACTCGATTGGTGGGCAGGTGGTGTTCGCGGCCAGCGGCGGGAATCCCCCTTATCACTGGGATGTCTCGAACAAATCGAGAGGGTCCGTCGCGGGAAGTGGCGGCGCGTCGGGGGTCTACACCGCAAAGGCGGTCGGCGAAAACGATGTCATTGTGTACGATCAGGATGGCAATGCGGCGATCGGACGGATCACCGGGGAGGGGGCGGCGGCGATGACCGTCGCAGCGTCTCCGGCGGAGTTGACGACGAACAAAGCCTACTCCGTGGTCAGTGTAACCGGGGGGACTCCGCCGTACACCTGGACGGTGGCAGACAACGCCAAGGGGAATTTCCCGGGCAGTAATACCGGTTCATCGGCCGTTTACAGGCGTGAAACAGCGGGGGACAACGTTGTGACGGTGACGGATGCCAATAATGATAAGGCGAGCCGGGTCATTAAGCAGCCCCTATGAAGGGGTTCGGCGTCGGATGGTTTCAGGAATGCAGGACGGGTGCCATGAACAAAAAGACCTTGCGGATAGGATTTGTGGTCGGCATTGCCGCGCTGGTCTGGCAGATCGGTCTGTCATCTGCGTCGGCTCAGAGTGTCTCAGGAACCATCTATAACAGCTCGGTCTGGCGGGAAAGCGTCGCCGGTCCGCCCGGCGATGCGGACGGTTCCGGTGAACTTCGCGTGGGGATATTCCCTCCGACCATCACTCTGTTCGGGACGCCTCTGCGGGCGTCGATGGTGACGAACGGGGTGTTTCCCTTGGATTACGGTCCGTACCCTTTCACGGTGAGCACCAATCTGGCAGACGGCGACTACCTCATAGTCGCCTGGGTGGATGGCGACGCGAATGGCCTTTACGACATTGGTGAACCCTCCGGGCGGGCGGCGGTCACTATCACGGCGAGCAATTCCGTTGCGGGCGTCGTGCTTGCCGTGAGTGACGACTCCAACGAAAACGGATTACCCGACTGGTGGGAATATCACTGGTTCCGGTTCACTCCGGAGCCCTTCGGGAAGAACGGCGATGAGGATACTGATGGCGATGGGCTTCTCAACAAGGACGAAGCACGTATCAGTGCCATGGTCCCTGGCCTTGAATATCTCAATCCCAATACCTGGGATACTGACGCCGACGGAATGGACGATAAGTGGGAATGGGATCATTATTCGGTCGAGTTTTCGGAAGGCATGAATCCCTGTCAGTACAATGCGACAGACGATTTCGACGGCGATGGGCTTTCCGACTGGCAGGAGTATTGCGGAGTGGACGGGTATCCCCTCATGACGTTGGGGCAGCGTGCCAATGGTACCGACATAGGGGTCGCCAGCAAGCACGCCCGCGACGATTTGAACCCGCTCGATATCGACACGGACTACGATCTTCTCCTCGATAGCTTCGAGGCGGCCTGGTACGACCCGGGGGCGGGAATCGATCCCTATGCCGGAATACTCGTCGGTCTTCCGAGCGGCACCAACGTGAACACCTCTATCGCGCAAGCCGATCCGGATCACGATGGCCTCAGCAACTATAGGGAACAATGTCTGCTGCTGGAATTGCGGCAGGACGGGGTGAACGGCAGCAAGTGGAGCTGGGATGGTCGGGTGCCGTTTCCCTTCCGCCTGATTTACCGTGAGGATGGAGTTCCCGTTCGGATGTGCGTGATGGAAGATCCTGGCGCGCACTTGGAGCTCGGTTTGGCCATGGGCACGACGATACCGGCCTTCGTCAATCGTTTTGAACTGCGCAACGAGGAATGGACCGATCCCACCGAGGGCACGGGCTATGACTATGTGGATGAACCGTGGGCGTCGTCCAATCCGGGGCTCGATCTGTCCATCCCGCCCGACGGTGTGCCCGACATTCCCAACCCCGGCCATGACACCGACGGCGACTGGTTGCCGGATGGCTGGGAGGTGGAGTTCGGGTTGGATGCACGTGACGATGGGGGCAACGATCCCAACAATGGTCCCTTTGGCGATCCTGACGACGATGGGCTGTGGAATTACGACGAATATGTGGGGCAGGACGGCTATCGCTTTACCACTCGCGAGTATGTTAACGGGACGGGGGACGAGACCAATCCTAATCGCCACGACTGGCGTCCCGATTCGACCTATACCTGGCGCTGGTATCCCCTGAACGCCACCACAGGCGAGGCCCAGACCGACCCGCGCGTCGGTACGGGGATCAGCCGGGCCGAGACCATGGGATCGGCTCTCCCCACCACAAGCATCGGATCCGACTCTGGATCCGATTCGGACGATGATGGACTGACGGACTGGGAGGAGATTCATGCGATCGCCGGCGCGGCGTCCAGCCCGGTGTCATCATGCGATCCTTTCCTTCCCAAATCCGTGCTGATTACGGATGCTGCCGGGATCCTGATTCCCGACCCGGAGAGGGCTGAAGTGGGCAAGTATTCCCCCGCGGGAATGCGCGCGGATCTGCAGCGGCGCGATTGGACTTTGGAATGCCAGGTCAAGTTGCTGAGCACCAATCTCAGTGGAGACTTGTTCCGCTTCCAGACCTGCTCGGAAAGCGTGGCCTTGACCGTGTACCAGCTTTCCTTGTCGAACAACGTGCCGGTCTTGCGATTGCACAGTCTGGGTTCCAGACCTGTATCCTACGTGATCAAGGCGAACGCATTGCCGACCAATTGCTGGGTGCATCTGGCGGCGGTATGGGACCATGTTAACAACGGGTCCGGGCTCTACATCGACGGCGTCTTGTATGCCGCCCAGGCCCAGTGGGCCGAGTCGGCCTCGAAGCTGATGTTCCCGGCTACCAACCAGTTGGCGCTGGCGGTATCGCCCGACGGTTCGTTCGTCAACCATTTGATGCTCGATGAGGTCCGGATTTGGGGGGTGGCACGAACTCAGGCTCAGATCTCCGAATTTTCCCAGAAGCTGGTGCCGTCCTGCAATGGTGATGATGTGTGGCTGGACTTTGAGTCGCCCCAGTACTACAGCCATGTCGATTCGGCGATCGTCAACGGCGGTTCGCTTTTCGAGGGGGAGCCCGGGACACTGTTGTCCAATGTGTGCCAGTCCGCGAACAGGGCCAACTTCTGGATCGATAATGGCGATCAGCAGTACAACGCGGTGCGCGATGTGTTGTTGCGACGCGATGCGACCCTCCTCGAAGGCTTGGCGGGCTTGCCGATCTCCAATGTGCGGTGGAACGACAAGGATGGCGACGGGAAGTTTTCGAGAGACAGTCTGCTGGCGAACTACCGCTTTGACGACGGGGGCCAGACGGTCGAGGACTTCGCTCGGCACGCCAAGACGGGCCTGCTGGGGGCCACGCGCGAAGAATATGGGTTTGGCGATCAGGGCTTTGCGTTGTCCACGAATCACTTTACCTGGGTCACCAATGATGCGGCGACGGTCTACGGGGTGGACCAACGCGGAGCTGACGATGCTGACGGCGACGGCATGCCCGATGCCTGGGAATTGGTCAACGCCCTCGATGCCTGGGATAACGGCGCCATCAATGAATCCTACGCCGGAGCCCGGGACGGTTTCGGCGGGCCGCTGGGCGATCCGGATGGGGATGGACTCGTCAACCTCTATGAATTCTGGTCGGGCACCAACCCCCGCGACGAAGATTCGGACGGCAACTGGATCTACGACATGGAGGAGGATCGCGATGGGGATGGCCTGGAGAACGTGATCGAACAGGAACTCCAGTGCCGGCCCGACATGGTGGATACGGACGACGATGGATCAGCCGACGGCGAGGAGGCGGCGAGGGGGACAAGCCCGGCGGATCCGACCGATCCTGCCCGATCCCTGGCGGTCTCATTGGGCGGCGCCCGCGAGGACTATCTCGATGTGCCGCTCGCGTTGAAACAGCGACTGAATGACTGGACGCTCGAAGCCTGGGTCAGACCCGCCGACGTGACGGGCGGGGCGGGGGTTGTCGTGCGCCGTGCGGTGGCCAACCTGCCTGCCGGCGGCTATGCGCTGAACTACGTGGTGGGATTGGAGCCGAATGACAGCGGCGGATTACGATGGTACGCCGGCTTTGTGAGGCCCTCCGGAGTCGCTTACATGGTGAGGGGGGGGGTGGTCACACCCGGGACGTGGGCTCATGTTGCCGCCTCGTACCAAAGCGTCAGTCGCACCTTGAGCCTCTATACCAATGGCACTCTGGCCGCGACCACCAATTTCACCCTGGTCTCCGCACCACCGATCGATGGACCGGGTGGTGAATCGTTCCTCAGAATCGGCGAGGATATCGCCGGAGAGATCGATGAAGTCAGGATCTGGAACCGGGCACGCACTCCGGCGGAAATTCTGGCCAACATCAACCATGTGGTGGCAGGCGAGGACTATGCCGGACTGGTTCACTATTTCCGGTTTGACGATGGTGAGGCCAACACCAACGTGTTTGCGTTCAGCGACTTCCACCAACCGGGCGGCTTGCAGGACTTCACCTACACCCGCGATTGGAATGAGCAATGGCGCCATGCGGCCCGGCCGAATGGGGATGCCGGTCATTTGGAGGATGGCGCGATCGTTCCGCCTCCTTCCCTGCGCCTGATGCTGGCCCCCGAGCAGGCCCGGATCGATGGTGCCCAGTGGACCCTTGACGGCGGCGCTTGGCAGAATAGCGGAGACAGCCTCCAGGGGTTGACCCCGGGGGATCATATCCTCCTCTACAAGTCCATCCTGGGTTGGAAGGAGCCTGTTCCGGAGACCGTCACGCTCTCCAACGGTGTGGCGACGACGTTGACGCGTTCGTACGAGCAGAAGGCCAGTCTATCCGTGAATATCGAGCCGTTCGAGGTGCGCGCCCTGGAGGCAAGGTGGAGGCTGGATGGTGGCCCATGGATGAGCAGTGGCGAAATCGTCTCCAATCTCAATGCAGGGGCGCATACTCTGTTCTTCCTCCCCCTTGCCGGGTGGACCGAACCGGAACCCGAAACCGTTGTCCTGACGCCGGGGCAGGTGCTTACGACGACCCGGGCGTATGTGAAGGAGTACGGATCGGTCATGGTGATGTTGGCCCCGGCAGAGGGGGTTACGGCCGGAGCCCAATGGCGTATCAACGGCGGAACCTGGCTCAACAGCGGCGAGGTGGTGGGGAATCTGGCGCTTACGGATCATACCATTGAGTTCCGGACAGTCCCGCGGTGGATCGCACCGGGCAATGTCACTGTATCGCTGTCCGATGAACAAACGGTTGTCATTACCGGCCAATACAGTCACGTGTCCGCGCTCGGGGTCACCCTCCTGCCGCCTGAGGCGGTGGCGGCGGGTGCGCAGTGGCGGCTGTCGAATGGCGAATGGACGAACAGCGGGGTCGAGATCGAACTGCCACCGGGGACGTATACGGTCCAGTTCAAAGACATCACAAACTGGTTGAACCCGGGAAGCCTGAGCGCGGTGGTGTCGAGTCAGCAGTTGACCTCCGTCACGGGTTCCTATTTTATCGCATCGATTCTTGGCGGGGAGGCTGGTTCCGAGCCCGGTCAGTTCAGGGAGCCCGGCGGGTTGGCTGTGGATTTCCGCCATCGACTTTATGTCGCAGACACGTTCAACAACCGTATCCAGAGGTACGACCCGTACGACGGTTCGTGGACGGTGTGGGGGAC
Organism: uncultured Verrucomicrobiota bacterium; assembly: GCA_964404035.1. Lineage (GTDB taxonomy): Bacteria > Verrucomicrobiota > Kiritimatiellia > CAIKKV01 > CAITUY01 > CAMBRF01. The sequence continues at coordinate 37,409 of CAYOIT010000012.1, forward strand.
GTTCGGCACCAATGCGGGTCAATTCGACAAGCCGGGCGGGTTGACGGTGGATGGGCAAGGCAATGTCTACGTGGCTGACTCGAACAACAACCGGATTCAGAAGCGCACCGCAACCAACGGGCAATGGCGGACGTGGGGGGCCTACGGCGGGGCTGTCGGCCAGTTCATCGGTCCCTCGGATGTGGGGGTGGATTCCCGCACCAATCTTTATGTCGCGGACCTCTATAACGATCGGGTTCAGAAGATGACGGTGGCCGGCACGTGGTCGGTGTTCATCACCAACGGCACGATGAGCGGACGCGTGACGGCACCCAAGGGATTGCTGATCGAGACCAACGGCATTTATGTGGCGGACGCTGACACCCGGCCCGAGGGCCTGAGCCGGATCCAGAAGTTCGGAACGAACGGCCAGTTCCAGGTGTTGCTGGGCAGCGATCTCCCCGACGAGGGCAGCCTCAAGTGGCCGGGCGGGATGACGCGGTGGGAAGGCGACCTGTATGTTGCGGACAGCGGCAACAACCGAGTCGCGGTCACTCCGGGCACCAACATGGCCTGGACAACGCTCATTGGCAACGGAGTGCTCAACGGTCCACAGGATGTTGCCTGGGATCCGCGGGGCATCCTTTACATTGCCGATACGATGAACAACCGGATTTTGGCCCTGCCGTTGAAGAACGGGGCGACCAACGCGCCCGTCCATTTTTCCAGTCTGACTTCGCCCGACAGCAACAGTGTCGTGATCTCATGGTTCGGGCGCCTGAACTGGTTTTACGCAGTCCAGTATGTCGACAGTCTGGCGGACACTTCCTGGCAGGTTCTTCCCGGGTGCACGAATATCCTGGGACACAATGCGGAAACCAATTGCGCGGATGATACGATCGGCGAGACGCTCAACCGATTCTACCGGATCATCTCGTATTGATTTCACTGATGAAGCAGACCAAAAGGACAACCGATATGAATAAGAGACTCTTGATTTTGTTGGCGTGCCTCGGGGTCGCGGCGGTCGCGCAGGAAACGGTTCCCGTCGCAACGACGAACGCGATAGACAAGGCAGAGCCGGTGACTTCAACGATTGAAACGGTGCCGGTGACGTCCTACAGCCCCGAAGGTGGGGGACCCAATCTCATCTCGGTCTCGTTGGACGATGTGCCCCTCCAGGATGTGGTCCGTCTCTTCACGCGGATATCGGGCGCCAATATCATCGCCACCTCGTCGAACCTGCAGGGCAAGGTGACCGTCAATCTTCAGGATGTCGAATGGAAGCCGGCGCTGGGGTCAATTCTGGACATGTACAGCATGATGATTGCCGAAAAGATCCCCGGTTCGGGCATCTACAGCATTCAGACGAAACTGACGGAGCCGCTGATTGCCCAGTCGATCTTCCTGAGCCATGCCTCCGTGTCCAACGTCATCTCCGTTGTTGCTCCCATGCTCGGCAGCGAAGGGAGTGCCTCTCCGTTCATCAATGCAAATGCGCTGGTGGTGCGGGCTTCGGCTGCCAATCTGAGCGATATCCGCAAGGTGATTACGGAGATCGATGTTCCCCGCAAGCAGGTGTACATCGAGGTCAAGTTCCTGGAACTCACCGATGATGCCATCAAGGATCTTGGGATCAATTGGAAGGTTCTGGAGAGTTATCGGGTCGGCGTCGGAAGCATGCAGTGGGACATGGAGGAGACCCGTGACAAACTGAAAGGCCGATCCGACCGTCTCTCGCAGTCGGACCAACGCGCTCGAAGCGACGAACTCAGCACGGTCTATGACGGCTCCGGCCCGACCCCCACCCGGACCGTCGACGATGGCATCACTCAGACTCGTGACGTCACCAGTGAAATCGAGGATACATACACCAAGACCCTGACCGATGTCCGGACGGCGATGCTCAGCGCTGAAGACTTCAGCATCATGCTGAGCGCCCTGAAGCAGATGAGCGGCATCAGCATCGTCTCGAATCCGAAGATCATCGTCGCCAACGAGGAGACCGCTACGATTCACATCGGCGAGAATGAACCCAACATCAGGGGGACGGTCACCCCTGGTCAGCAGGGACAGGCGAATACAACGACCTATGCGCTCGATGCTACAAAGCCGTACTTTGAGATCGGCATTTCACTGGATGTCACGCCGACCATCAACAACCGCAGCAATATCACGGTCCGGATTGTTCCGACCCTTAGCGAAAAACTCGGCGACAAAACGGCGCCGGACGGCAACACCTATCCCATAGAGGGCACCAAGACCATCAAGACGGTGTTCAGTCTGGACAATGGCAAAACGGCGGCCATCGGTGGCTTGACCAAGACCGACGACCGCGAGGTGACGTCCAAGATTCCCCTGCTGGGTGACATCCCCTTGATCGGGAAGTGGCTGTTTTCCCATACCCACACCCAGAAGAAGCAGACGGAAACGATCATCTTTGTAACGGTCGGCTTGGCTGATCCCGGGAATATCGGGCAGGATGATGGGCTGCCTGAAGAGACTGAACTGGCTCAGCGGCTCCTGACGGCGCAACGGGCCTCAAAAACGGTGCGCGAAGAGAACGCGGCCCGCTCCAAGACGAACGCCGTCGCCGCCTCGGACGGAACGGTCACGGTGACGCCTCCCCCTGTTTCGGTCAACGCTGCGCCGTAATCGGGCCCCATGGAGTTGTCTCCCCACCAGTCCGAGCGCTATGCACGCCACTTGACGCTATCCGAAATCGGGCCGGCGGGACAGGTGGCCCTCATGGCTTCGAAAGTCCTTGTGGTGGGGGTTGGGGGGCTTGGATCGCCGGCGGCCTTTTACCTGGTGGCGGCCGGGGTTGGAACGGTGGGAATCGTCGATTCCGATGTGGTGGACTTGAGCAATCTCCAGCGTCAGATTCTGCATGCCACCGCCGATGTGGGGCGCCGCAAGGTCGAGTCGGCCGCCCATACGCTCCGGGCTCTGAATCCTGAGGTAAAGGTCGAGTGCCACCCTCTGCGGCTGGGGCCGGAGGAGGCCAGGGAGTTGTTTTCCGCCTACGATGTGGTCGTCGATGCCACGGACAATTTTTCGTCCAAGTTTCTGATCGCCGATGCCTCCCATGCGGCGCATAAACCCTATGTGCATGCCGGAATTCTGAAGTTCGGCGGCCAGGTGATGACGGTCAAACCCGGGCAAACCACCTGCTATCGCTGTGTCTTTGGTGGGATTCCGCCCGCCGCTGGCGGTCCGTCGGCCGGTCCGGTGGGCGCCGTCCCTGGTGTGATCGGCGCCATCGAAGCCATGGAGGCGATCAAGCTTCTACTGGGGATAGGAACTCCCCTGACCGACCGACTTCTGACTTGGGATGCCTTGACGATGCAGTTTCGAGAAATCCAGCTCCGGCGGAATCCGGAATGCCCTCTTTGCGGCAAAACCTGAGTGGCGGCTTGCACTTGGCATGACGACACGGTAGGAATAGCGTGTCTCGAGGCATGCCGGTCAGAACTGAGCCCGGCGTGTGCCGATAAGATCGAGGAGAAACACCCGGAAAGAGGAGTAACACTGTGATTCCGCGTTACACGCGTCCTGAGATGGGGGCCATCTGGGCCGACGAAAACAAGTTCGCCGTTTGGTTGAAGATCGAGATTCTGGCGTGCGAAGCCATGAACAGGCTGGGCATCGTGCCTGACGCTGATTTGAAGCGGATCAAGACGCATGCGGCGTTCAGTGTCAAGCGCATCAACCAGATCGAAGCGAAGGTGAATCACGATGTGATTGCCTTCCTCACGAACGTGGCTGAACACGTGGGGCCGTCGTCACGGTTCATTCACCGGGGACTGACCAGCTCCGATGTGCTGGATACGGCGTTGGCCGTCCAGATGGTGCAGGCCGTCGACATCATGATCGCCGATACCAAGGCGGTGCGCAAGGCGGCGGCGGCCAAGGCCCGACGTTACAAATTCACGCCCATGATCGGCCGTTCACACGGCATTCATGCCGAACCCATCACCTTCGGGCTCAAGATGGCGCTGATGTATGACGAGTTCGGACGCGCTCTGAAAAGGTTGGAGTCCGCCCGCGAGGTCATCTGCGTGGGGCAACTCTCCGGTGCTGTCGGAACCCACGCGCACATCTCGCCGTTTGTCGAGCAGTACGTCTGCCGGAAGCTCAAGCTTCGGCCGGCGGCGATTTCAACCCAGATTCTTCAGCGCGACCGGCATGCGGAATACATGTCGGCTTTGGCCCTGGTTGGAGCGTCTGTGGACCGCTGGGCGACTGAGTTCCGTCATCTTCAGCGTACCGAAGTGCATGAGGTGGAGGAATTCTTCGGGAGCGAGCAGAAGGGCTCTTCCGCGATGCCGCACAAGAAGAACCCCATCACGGGTGAGAAGCTGTGCGGACTGGCACGCTTGATTCGCGGCAATCTCGTGGCGGCGCTGGAGAACGTGGCGCTGTGGCATGAACGCGACATCTCGCATTCGTCCGTCGAACGGGTCATCCTTCCCGACAGCACCATTGCGCTCGATCACATGCTGGTTCAATTGGAGAAACTCGTGCGCAACCTGGTGGTCTACCCGGCACGCATGCAGGAGAATCTGGACATGACGCACGGCCTGATTCATTCCCAGCAAGTGCTCCTGATGCTGACGCAGAAGGGGTTCACTCGCGAGGAGGCCTACCGGATGGTTCAACGTCACGCCATGCAGGCTTGGGAGTCGCGCCAGGCGTTGCGCCAGCTGATCGAGTCGGATGCCGAGATCATGACGAAAGTGACGTCCGCGGATCTGGACAAGGTGTTTGATCTGGCCGTGCATTTCAAGGACATCGGCAGAACGTTCAAGGCTGTGGGATTGTGAGACAAAGAGGGGAGACCATGAAGCGAATCAAGAACAGCGGGCCCGCCAAGTCGGCCTATGCGGCGGCGGGTGTAGACATTGATCAGAAGATGGCCGGGATTGCCGCCATCAAGAAGATGGTGAAGTCCACCCGGACACCCGGGGTGTTGAACGACATTGGATCGTTCGGGGGATTCTTCGCCTCGCCAGGCAAGGACAAGGTTCTGGTCGCCAGTACCGACGGAGTGGGGACAAAGCTCAAGATTGCCGCCCTGGTGGGCCGTCATGACACCGTGGGGCAGGATATCGTCAACCATTGCGTCAACGACATCCTGGTGCAGGGGGCTGTGCCGCTGTTCTTCATGGACTACGTGGGCATCTCGAAGTTCGAAGGCTGGATTTTCGAGCAGGTGGTCACCGGACTCTGCAAGGCCTGCCGCGAGAACGGTTGTGCCCTGCTGGGCGGCGAGACCGCCGAGATGCCGGGGCTGTACCCACCGAAAGAATACGATCTGGTGGGCACGATTGTGGGGGTGGTCGATCGCCGCGCCATTGTCACCGGGAAAACGGTCCGTCCAGGTGACGTGATCATCGGGCTGCCTTCCTCGGGACTGCACACGAACGGGTATTCGTTGGCCCGCCGGGTTATCCTGGAAACCGCCGGACTGAAGGTTACCGATACGCTTCCCGGGACCGGCAAGAAGGTGGGCGAGGTGCTTCTGGCTGTTCATAAGAGTTATCTCAAGCCGGTCACCGCTCTGATGAAGAAGGTGACGGTCCGGGGTATGGCGCATATCACGGGCGGCGGGTTTCCCGACAACATCCCGCGCGTGCTGCCAGAGGGTGTGGATGTGGTGATCGATCGATCCTCTTGGCGGCTTCCGCCGGTCTTTGAATTCATTCAGCGCGAGGGGCGGGTGGACCGGGAGGAAATGTACCGTGTGTTCAACATGGGCATTGGGATGGTGATCATGGTTCGGGCAAAGGATGCCGATGCTGCGATTGCGGCGCTTCGCCAGGCGGGGAGCACCCCGGCCTTGGTGGGCTGGGTGGAGAAGGGTAACCGCAAGGTCCGGTTGATCCGCTGACAGGAGTCTGGCTCAGGAATTCTACCATTCACCGGCTCAGGACAGAGTGGAAGCGCCTGTGGGTTGACGTCGCGGTGCTGATGGCCGTAACGGGCTTTATTCTTTGGCATCTCTCGCCACAGGCTATGCTTCTCGACACGACCACGGTGGGCGGCGACACGCCGGCGCATCATTATCTCGCCAGCCACCTCGCGGAACAGCTTCTCCACCATGGGCGCGTGGTCTCATGGGCCCAAGGGTGGTGGGGCGGCTTCCCGATGTTCCAGTTCTACTTCTGCCTGCCTTACGTGCTGATCGCTTTGCTGAGTCTGGCGATACCCTTCACCATCGCCTTCAAAGTGATCAGCGTATTGGGGGTGCTGGCGCTTCCGTCCTGCGCCTATGCGGCGGCGCGCGTCATGCGTTTTCCCCGGCCGGTGCCGGCGCTGATGGCGGTTGCGATGACGCTGTGTCTCTTCACACGGGTCCACACCATGTGGGGAGTCAACATCGCCAGCACGCTGGCCGGGATGATCGCCAATAGTTTGAGTTTTGCGCTGATGCTGCCGGCGATTGCCTCCGCCTATCGGGATACGGAAGACGGGCGTTTCCGCCTGCGGACCGTATTTCTCCTGGCTTTGGTCATGGCCTCGCATTTCTTCACGTCGGTCATGGCCGGGGTGGTCCTGGCGGCGGCACCCGTGATTGTCGCGTTCAGGGGCGAGGGGGCCGAGGGACGGCTTCGTCGCTTGACGCTGGGGTTTCGCCTGCTGGCGATGGAAGGCGGCCTGGCCCTGTTGCTCATGGCATGGTGGCTGACGCCGCTGGTGGCCAAGTCCGAGTTCAGCATGGAGTTCGGAGTCAACTGGGGGATGACCCTGTGGAAGAATTTCCCGAGTTACACCGCCGGTCTCCTCCCGCTTGCCGTGCTGGCCGCTGTGTTCGCGCATCGCCGTAAGGTTTACGCGGTATGGCTCCTGGTCTGGATGCTGGCGGCCGGCCTCGTCCTTTTCTATTTCGGATTCCAGCTGGCGCCGGTGTTTGTGAACGTACGTCTATGGCCTTTCATCTTCTTCGCCGTGGTCGCGCTGGCCGCGGTCGGGGTGGGGCTGTTGCTCGAGGGCTGCCGGCGGCAGGGAGGAGCGGTGGTGGCCCTTGTTGTCGCCGTGTTGGCGGTGGCCAGTCTTGAAGACCGGCTTCCGGAGAACGGGGCCAGTCTGAGCCGTTCATGGTCAGCCTGGAATTTCTCGGGACTGGAAATCAAGCCTTCCGGGGCTGTGTTTGATGAACTGGTGCTACCGCTTCGCGGAACACCCGGACGGTTGGCCAACGACCTGTGCGAGGAGAATAACCAACTGGGCTCATCGCGAGTCTTCGAACTGGCGCCGTACCTCGCGGATAAACCGATCCTGGAAGGCGGGCTGGTCAATTCAGCCATCGGGTCGATGTTTGCGTACTACATTCAGAGCGAGAGCTCGCCAACCTGTGCAGGCTACCCGCCGATCGTGGTGCCGGCCACATTCAACTTTACGAATGCCACCCGCCATCTCGAGCTCTTTAACGTCAAGCACTTCATCGCGCGCTCGGAGCAGACACGGAAAGCGCTGCGGGGGGATTCACACTGGCGCTTCGTCAAGTGCGAGGAGGACTGGGAACTTTACGAATTGATGAGCCACGACGGCCGGCATGTTGTTCTCCCCAAATTCCAGCCGGTTATCGTGGAGACAACACGCTGGAAGGAGTGCTCGCTGGATTGGCTGTATACGATCGCCGCACTCGACCAGCCGTTCCTCTTTGTTCCCCCGGGCGGGAAACTGGCGGGTGTTCCAGAGACCGCACGGTGGTCGGAACCCGCATTCCGCGCCTATCTGGCCGGATTGCGCACGGAGGGTTCCGGGGTGGCGGCGCCTCCTGGCAAGGCGGTGGTGGGCGGACGGATCTGGGACGAGGAGGTCTCAGACAATCGGATTGCCTTCAAGACGGACGCCATCGGGGCACCGCATATCGTCAAGTGCTCCTACTTTCCGAACTGGACCGTGCGGGGGGCCAAAAGTGTGTTCATGGTTTCACCGGCCTTTATGCTCGTCTTTCCGGAGCAGGAACAGGTAGAACTCATCTATGGATCGACGTGGAGTGATCTGCTGGGCCGCGGATTGACGGTGTTCGGATGGTGCCTTGTGTGCCTGGCGGGGTGGCGTGGACGAAGGGTAGAGGATCGTGAATGAGAGTGGCGGTTCTAAAGATCCTGGATGCGACCCTCGGGTTTCTGCTGTGTTGGACGGTCGGGTGGTTGCGTTATCTGTTGGAGGATGAGCATCCGGTCCTGGAGGGTTCCGTCCGGGCGGACCTTCGGCGCATCCTGGTGATTCGCCCGGGCGGCATGGGCGACATGGTGCTGCTGCTTCCGCTACTGAAAAGCCTGCGGAGGCGTTTCCCGCAGGCCGCCATTCATGTGGTATGCGAAAAGCGGAATCGCGACATTCTCCGGTTGGCCGGGTTCTCCGGCGAAATCATGCTGTATGACGCCCACCCCCTGGGCCTGCGAGGGTTACTTGGAGTCCCGTACGATGTGGCGATCGATACTGAACAATTCCACTATTTTTCTGCGCTCATGGCGGTCCTGAGCCGCGCTCCCGTTCGAATCGGGTTTAAGATCAATCCCGGCCGCAACCTGCTCTACACGCATCTCGTCAATTATGATCTGGGCGGCTATGAGGCGGACCAGTTTATGAATCTGGCGGGGCCGCTGGGCGTTGCTGAACGCGCTGATGTGGAGGGGTGTCTGACGGTGGATACCGGCGCCATGCCGATCGAGATCCTCCGGCAGGTTGAGCGGATGGAATCGGGCGGAGGGTTGGTGGCTCTGCATGCCGGCAGCACGAACCGCTACAAGCATTGGGAACCGGAGAAGGTGGCGGAATTGATCACGCAGCTAGCGCAGAATAGCACCTTGTCTTTTGTGTTGTTGGGGAATGACGGAGAGCGACGGTTGGCCGGGGAGGTGCTCGCCGGCGTGCGGCTGGAGGGTCGGATCCTGTCGCTTACGGGTCGGCTGACGGTGGCCCAATCGGCCGCGGTGATTCGACGGGCCGTTCTCTATGTGGGCGGCGATTCAGGGCTGGCGCATGTGGCGGTGGCGCTGGGGACGCCGACGGTCATCTGGTTCGGTCCCAGCGACAGCCAGAAATGGGGGGCAAGGGGGGCACACCGGGCGATCGTTCGGAAACCGCTGGCCTGCGCCCCTTGTTTCATCTTCGGCTACCACAAACTGTGCCGCCCGGTGACGTGCATGCGGGAGCTTGCCGTGGCCGATGTGGTGCAGGCCTGCCGGGAGATTCTCGCCCAAGCGATGTAAGGCGGCGCGGCGAAAGCCTTCCGGGCGGGGTGGCCCCGCGTGGGTTACAGGACAGGGGTCAGGAGTGCCGTGTTTTCCCGAAGGTCCTTATCGAGCAACGCACTGAGTTCCCGATAGATCGGGCCAGGTTTGCCATCGGCGATGGCGTGGCCATCGAGGGACACGGCGGCGGCGACATTGATCGTGGTGCCGGCTACGAGAAACTCCCGTGCCTTCAGGATATCGGCCTGCGTGAGGTCGGCAAAGTCCACGCCGGCGAGTCGCCCCTTCCGCACCAGTTCTCCCGCCAGGGCCATCAGGCGTAGCATGGTTGTGCCTGCCAGAATGCGGTCGAGTTTGGGGAAAAGCAGGCGGTTGTCCTGCGAGACGATGCCCATGTTTTCGGTGGCGCCTTCGGTCAGGAAGCCCTGTTCGTCAAATCCGGCCGAGAAGTCCACGCCGGCGTCTACCGCTTCCTTTTTCATCAACACATTGGGGGCATAATTGCAGTTCTTGATGTTCGCCATGACGGCGGACTTGGCGGCGATGGCGCTGGTTCGCACGCGGGCTCCCTCGGGATGCAACGTCATGAACGGGCTGCCCAGCGAGGTTACCACGACATAGAGCTGGGAGGCCGGGCATTCATAAGGGTTGACCCCAAATCCGCCCGGGCCCCGCGACACGAAGATGCGAATCATGACATCCGGTTTCCCGGCAGCCTTCATGGTGGCTATGACAATATCGTTGATCTGGTTGAAGGCCTCCGGCATGGGCAGGGAAAGCCCGCGGGCGGAGTTTGCCAGACGCTCGAGGTGTCCCGCGAGATTGTAGAGTTTCCCATTCACGGCCTTGAGCGCTTCAAAGATGCCGTCGCCGCGATGAACCATGTGATCGTCAATGGGCAGCATCATCAGGACCGGATCGGTGACAATGCCGCCGTAGACGCTGGAATACATGGCAAAATAGGCGGCATGGTGTGGCCGGCGAAGTATGGAGGTGAGTTCCGGCCAGTCGGCTAAAGCGAACTGTTTCATGTGGAAACCATAACAAGTGCAGGACACAGGAGCAATGCCCGTGACGACGTAGGTCTGGGAATATGAGCAGGGCAGGGAAGAGCAGGAGGCAGATGACGTATCCCGACGCTACCCTGGTACCAACCAGGTCTTGCGGAGCCGTGCGTATGGTTATAGTCTGGCGGGAATGATCACGAACGCCGTTTACGAGTCCGGGGAGAAAGTGGACTACACCTACGATTCGCTGGATCGGCTGACGGGGGAGAAATATACCGACGTTCATGGAGAGGTTATCTCCGAGGATCGTTACGAGTACGATTTGACGGGGACCCGGACGAAGAAGACCGTGCTCGACAGCGACACGAATGCGCTGATCACGGTCAACTACGCCCTGTCCACCGGCAACCGGCTGGCCTCCTGGTCTGTCGCCGAAACGAATTTGCTGGGCCGCGTGGACCTGGCCGGATACGCCAGCGAGCCGGTGGGCACGAACGACCGGTTCGGTTCTCTCTGGGTATCAAACGCGGTATCCGGCGCGGTCAAACCGCAGGTGGCAGGGACGAACTTCTGGG
>CAYOIT010000013.1:0-45118 GCA_964404035.1 uncultured Verrucomicrobiota bacterium
CCCCGCCTATCACATTTCGTAACCGCTCTGGCCAGCTAAGAGGAGTACGGGATACCGACGGGGTGGCCCTCATTAAGCCAACGCGCAAGGCGTCGAAGGTCCATGCTCCCGATGCGCCCGGTGGTCAGAGCGATGAACCGGCGTGTCTGGCGGGAACACCGTTGACAATGGCGGGTACGATCTCTATATTTCGCGGCTCAGTTTTGCTTGTGTTCATTGGCTTTTTCTATGTTCTGGTGACAATGCTGGTAAAACGTTCAAGCACCGTCCTGAATACTGTTCGTAAGTGCTTGTTGATAAACGACTACGGGCCGCTAGCTCAGTTGGTAGAGCACTTGACTTTTAATCAAGTGGTCGCGGGTTCGACCCCCGCGCGGCTCACTTCTTCAAAGGCGTCTTTCCTAACCCGGCATAGCCGGAACCAAAACAATTCGAGACGTTTGACCACGGATTACACGGATGACACTGATAAATAAAACCCAATTCTTATCCGTGCTATCCGTGCCATCCGTGGTTTAAATGATTACCATCTTGCGATGGATTCAATTCGTAAGCTAATAGACGTCGTTCTCAGCAAAGGATCCAACCATGAAGCTTGGAATTATTGGCGGTAGCGGGTTGTACCAACTGGAAGGCATGGAGGACGTTCGCGAAGTGGTCCTGGAGACCCCTTTCGGCAATCCTTCCGACGCTTATATTCACGGTCGCCTCAGCGGGGTTGAGGTCTACTTCCTCCCCCGACATGGACGCGGACACCGGATCCTGCCCTCGGAGATCAACAACCGGGCCAATATCTGGGGCTTCAAGCGGCTGGGTGTGGAGTGCCTCCTATCGGTCAGCGCGGTGGGAAGTCTGCGGGAGGGAATCCGGCCGCGGGACATCGTGCTTCCCGATCAGTACTTCGACCGTACCAAGAACTCCCGCAACCATACGTTTTTCGGGGACGGTATCGTTGGTCATGTTTCGTTTGGCGATCCGGCCTGCAAGCCCCTCCGGGAGTTGGTGGCCACGGTCGCGGCGGAAGCCATCACCGAACTCAACCTGGGCTCCATCGTCCGCCTGCACCCGCGTGGAACCTACGTGAACATGGAAGGGCCGGCCTTCTCCACGCGGGCGGAATCCAATTCTTATCGACAGATGGGGTTTGATATCATCGGGATGACCAGCCTGCCCGAAGCCAAGCTGTGCCGCGAAGCCGAGATCTGCTATCAGGCCATGTCCATGGCGACCGACTACGACTGCTGGCACAGCAGCGAGGATGAGGTCTCGGTGGAGCTGATCATCGCCACACTGACTTCCAATGTGCAACTGGCCAAGGACATCATCCGTCGCCTCGTCGCCCGGTTGCCCAAGGCCCGCCATTGCGCCTGCGAACATGCGCTCAAATATGCCATCATGACGGATCTCAAGGCGGTGCCGGCGAAGACGCTCGCGGCGCTGGAACCGATGCTCGGCAAGTATAGAAAATAGACTTCTCCCCATGTTGCTGCGCCATGCCCTCGATTTGCTCTGGCCCCGGGTGTGCGAAGGCTGCGGGGGGAGCGTGGTGGGGCTCTCCCGTTATCTTTGTTGGGACTGTCTTGCCGCGCTGCCGCTGATCCAGGCGCCGTACTGCGTTCGTTGCGGGGATCCAGTCGAGGGGGCGATCACCTGGGATTATGTCTGTTCCGCCTGTGTCGATCGCCCACCGCCCTTCGAGCAGGCCCGTTCGGCCTTAAGGTTCCGCGGTCCGGTCAAGGATGTCCTGCATCGCTTCAAGTATTCCGCGGCCACGCACGTCAGCCGCGACTTCGCGACCCTGCTGCACGCCTGTGTGCGGACCCATTTCAGCCGCGAAAGCATTGACGCCGTGACGTATGTTCCTCTCCATGCGGCAAAGCAGCGGGCCCGCACCTATAATCAGGCGCGCCTGCTGGCGAGCGACCTCGCCCGCCTGATGCGTCTGCCGTTGGCCGATGGGTGTCTGGATCGGGAGCGGTACACCGCCACGCAAACGCGCCTGTCGGCGAAGGAGCGGGCGCGGAATGTACGGGGGGCTTTTGTGCCACGCCATCCACGGTGGATCCAAGGGCGGAAGTTGCTTCTGGTTGATGACGTCATGACAACCGGGGCCACCATTTCGGAATGCTCCCGAGTCTTGAAGGAGGCCGGAGCGGCCGGGGTGTGGGTAGTGACCGTTGCCCGGGGGTAACTCTCGGGAAGATCATTCTGAAACAAGCTTGAACCCGCCGCGGTTCTCCGCTATCAACTGAACCTGTTTGCCGCCTTGGCGAACGGTTGGGGGAAAAGATGTCAGACGATCGAAAACACGCCGCCGAACACATGGATGTCCGCTACGTGGCCAATCTGGCGCGACTGGAACTGACCGACGCTGAGGCCCTCCGTTTTCAAGCCCAGTTGGATCAAATTGTGGCGTATTTCAACGAGATTCGCGACATCGACGTGGGCGCCGTTCAGCCCATGGCCCACGCGACGGTGATTGAGAATGTGTTTCGCGAGGATGTGGTGATTCCCGGGCTCGATCGCGAGCGGGTGCTGGCCAACGCGCCGGAACAAGCCTCCGATTTGTTTATGGTCCCCAAGATAGTGGAATAGCCCGGCATGGAGACACCCAACACACTTACCGCGCACGATCTGCTGGACCGCATGAACCGGGGCGAATGCACCTCGGTCGAGGCGGTGAAGTCGGTGCTAGAGACCATTGGACGCGTCGATGCAGGGTTGCATAGTTACCTGACCGTGAATGCGGAGGCGTCCCTGGCCCAGGCCTGTGACGCCGATGCCGCCCGGAGCCGGGGGGATACCCGCCCGCTGCTGGGCGTGCCCATTGCCGTCAAGGACGTCCTTAATGTGCAGGGACAACCCTGCACCTGCGCCTCCAAGATCCTGAAGGGCTACGTGGCCCCGTATGACGCCACGGCGATCGCCCGACTCCGGGCGGCGGGCGCGGTTTTTCTCGGGCGGACGAACATGGACGAATTTGCCATGGGTTCCACGACCGAGAACTCGGCTTACGGCGTCACCCGTAATCCCTGGAATCCCGACCACGTTCCCGGCGGCTCGAGCGGCGGCTCCGCGGTGGCCGTGGCCGCGGATGCGGCCGTGGCAGCCCTGGGCACGGACACCGGCGGCTCTATTCGCCAGCCCGCCTCTTTTTGCGGCTGCGTCGGCCTGAAACCCTCCTACGGGCGGGTGTCGCGCTACGGACTGACCGCCTATGCGTCGTCGCTGGACCAGATCGGGCCGATGACCAAGGATGTGCGCGACGCCGCCCTTCTCCTGCAGGTGATGGCCGGCCACGATCCACATGATTCCAGCTCGCTTCCCGCGTCGGTTCCGGATTACGCGGCGGCGTTGAAGACCGACCTGAAGGGCGTGACGCTGGGGTTGCCCAGGGAGTATTTTGTGGGCGGGTTGGATGCCGATGTCGAGCGGCGGGTCCAAGACGCCATCACGGTGTGCCGGCAGTTGGGCGCGACCCTTGTGGACGTCTCGCTGCCCCGCACCCGGCAGGCGATTGCGACCTACTACATCATTGCCACGGCGGAGGCCTCGGCCAACCTGGCGCGATTCGACGGCATGCGCTACGGTTTCCGGGCCGCCGGCGGCGGAGATCCGCTCAGCCTGTATAAGCGGACCCGGGCGCAAGGGTTTGGCGATGAGGTTAAACGCCGCATCATTTTGGGAACCTACGTGTTGAGCAGCGGGTATTACGACGCGTATTACCTGCGGGCCCAAAAGGTCCGTGCGCTGATCCGCAGCGATTTCGAGGCCGCCTTCCAGCACTGCGACGCCATTCTGGCCCCGGTGTCGCCGACTCCTGCCTACCGGATCGGCGAGAAGAGCGCTGACCCGCTCCAGATGTATCTGGGCGACATTTTCACGGTACCCGTCAACCTGGCGGGGATCTGCGGCCTTTCGGTGCCGTGCGGGTTCACGTCCGCCACCCTGCCGGTCGGACTGCAGGTGGTGGGGCCGGCGTTGGGCGAGGAGGCGATTTTGCGGGTGGGGCACGCCTACGAGAACGCCACGGACTGGCATGGCCGGCGCCCGGCGGGTGTGGCCGCCGCGAGACAGGAGTAATCAGGGGATGGTCGACTACCGGACAACGATCGGGCTCGAAGTGCATGTCCAGCTGAAGACGCACTCGAAGATGTTTTGTGCCTGCAGCACTGATTTCGGGGCCGATCCCAATACGCAGGTGTGTCCCGTTTGCCTGGGGTATCCCGGCAGTCTGCCGGTGATGAACCGCGAGGCCATCCGGCTGACGGTGATTTCCGGATTGACCCTCGGCTGCCGGATCAACCCGAACAGCAAGTTCGACCGCAAAAGCTACTTCTACCCGGACATGCCCAAGAACTATCAGATCACCCAGTACGACCAGCCGTTGTGCCTGGGCGGCGGTGTCGATATTGAGGCGGACGGCAAGGCGCGCACGATCGGAATTACCCGGATTCATCTCGAGGAGGATGTGGCGAAAAATAACCACTTCGCCACCTGGAGCGGGATCGACTTCAATCGCGCGGGCGTGCCGCTGATGGAGATCGTGTCGGAACCCGACATGGAGACGCCCGCCGAGGCGTTCGCCTATCTCCAGGCTCTGCGGCAGATCCTGGTGTATGCCGGCGTCAGCGACTGCAATCTTGAAGAGGGCAAGATGCGTTGCGACGTCAATGTCAGCCTCCGGCCCATGGGCCAGAAGGAACTGGGGACCAAGGCCGAACTCAAGAACCTCAACACGCTCAAGGGAGTGTTCAGTGCCCTGGAGTACGAGATCGAGCGTCAGACCGAAGTGCTGCGGAGTGGGGGACGTATTATCCAGGAGACCCGGCGCTGGGATGCCGACGCGGGGCAGACCTATTCCATGCGGACCAAGGAAGATGCCCATGACTACCGCTATTTCCCCGAGCCAGACCTGATGCCCGTCGCCCTGCCGCGCGACGTGATCAATGAATGGGCCGCCACCCTTCCCGAGTTGCCTCGCCAGCGCCGCGAACGGTTCGTGGCCGAACTGGGGTTGCCCGAATACGATGCCAAGGTGCTCGCCGCCGACAAGGACGTGGGCGACTATTTCGAGGAGACGCTCCGGTATGTCAAACGGCCCAAGGCGGTCTCGAACTGGGTGATGACGGATATTCTCCGGACGCTGTCGGAACAAAGCCTTCCGATCACGGGATTCCCCATCAAGCCGGAAGCCCTGGGGGAACTGATAGAGCTGGCGGAGACCAAGGTCATCAACTCCAATACCGCCAAGCAGGTGTTTGGGATCATGCTGGCGGAGGGCGGGCGTGCGGGCGAAATTGTGGCGGCGAGGGGACTGGCGCAAGTCAGCGACACGGGGTTGATCGAGAAGGTCGTGGACCAGGCGATCGCTGAGAATCCAAAGTCCGTCGAGGACTTCCGCAACGGCAAGGGCGCCTCGCTGAAGCATCTGATCGGGCAGGTTATGCGGTTGAGCAAGGGCAAAGCCAATCCGCAAATGGCAGGTGAGTTGCTGGAGAAGAAGATCAAGCAGGGCTGATGCGAGGCCTGTCATAGGTTGACCTTGCGTCGGGGGGGTGATATCTTTTGAGTTGCGCTTTGCATTTCGCGGGCATGGCTTCTGAAAGGGTCGAGTCTTGACGTCAAATGACGATTATGTGTTGGAAGTCCTGAAGGAAGAGGGACTTGTAACGACGGAACAGATCGATTCCGCCAAGCGTAGCATGCCGGTGCATGGATCGGTTGTGGACGGTTTGATCACGGGCAAGGTCATCGAGCAGGCCGACATTCTGCGCGTCCTGGCGAGCCGGTTCGGCATGGAGATGGTCAGCCTGGTCAACCTTCCGATTTCCGCTGAGGCCATTGCCGCCGTGCCCGTGGATGTGGCGCGCAAATACAAAGTCGTCCCGGTTTCCAAGCACGATAACATGGTGACGGTCGCCATCGGCGATCCCCTGGAAGTCGATACGCTGGACAGTCTGCGCTATGTGCTGAAATGTGACATCGAGGGCGTGGTGGCGGCCCCCGCTGAGATCACGGTGGCGCTGGACCGGTTCTATCAGACCGAAGCTTCCGTCGAGACGATGATCGACCAGCTTACCGAGGGCTCGGTGGCCATGGTGTCAGCCGGTCGGTCGGACCTCCGCGAGGAATCGGACGTCACGGAATCCGATGTTCCCATCATCAAGCTGGTCAGCCTGATCATCTACGAAGCCTACCGCAATCGCGCGTCGGATATTCACCTGGAGCCGATGGAAAAGCGGTTTCGGGTGCGCTACCGCATCGATGGCGTGCTGCACGAGGTGGATAGTCCCCCGAAACGGCTTCAGGCGGCGATTATCAGCCGCGTCAAGATCATGGCGAACATGAAGATCGCCGAGAAGCGCGTGCCTCAGGACGGGCGCATCCAGGTGAACATCAAGGGCCGCGAGCTTGATTTGCGCGTGTCCACCGTTCCCACCGGACATGGCGAGAGCGTGGTCATGCGTATTCTCGACAAGCAGAACCTGGCGCTCGGGCTGCCGAAACTCGGCTTTCTGGCCGACGATCAGGAAACCTTCACGCGACTGATCGGTCTTCCCGATGGCATTCTGCTGGTCACGGGTCCGACCGGTTCCGGGAAGACGACGACGCTGTATGCCTGCCTGAACTTCGTCAACAAGCCCGACCGCAAGATCATCACGGTTGAAGACCCGGTCGAATACCAGATGTCCGGCATCAACCAGGTGCACGTGAAGGAAGACATCGGTCTGACGTTCGCCGTGGCCCTGCGATCCATTCTCCGCCAGGCGCCGAACATCGTGATGATCGGTGAAATTCGCGATCACGAAACGGCCCGCATCGCGACCGAAGCCTCGCTTACCGGTCATCTGGTGTTCAGCACGCTGCATACGAACGACGCGCCGAGCGCCATCTCGCGACTTCAGGATATGGGCATCAAGCCGTTCCTCGTGGCCTCCTCCGTGCGGGCGGTGATGGCCCAGCGCCTGGTGCGGTGCATCTGCGAGCATTGCCGCGAGGAGCACAAGCCCACGGTCACCGAGCTCAAGTTGCTGGGTACCGCGGCGGAGCAGTTCGCCAATATCCAGCTTTACCGCGGGCGCGGGTGCAGCAAGTGCTCCCTGACGGGGTACTCCGGACGCTCGGGCATCTTTGAAATTCTCGTGATGAACGACGAGATTCAGCGCATGATTTTCGAGAAGGTCTCGGCAACGGAAATCCGCCAGCGCGCCAGGGAAATGGGGATGCGGACCCTTCGTGAAGACGGGTTGCGCAAAGTGGTGATCGGCAACACGACCCTGGACGAGGTGCTGCGGGCAACCATGGGAGATGCCTTGTAATGATCAACAGCGGTCAGATTGAGATGAACGATCTGCTCCAACTCGTCGTGGACGAGGGGGCGTCGGACCTCCATCTTGCGGTGGGAGTGCCGCCTGTGCTTCGCATTCACGGGCGCATGTCGCCCATCGATGCGACCCCGCTCAAGGCGGAAGATACCGAGCGGTTCATGAAGAGCATCACCTCCGAGGATCACCAGCAGCGCATCCGCGAGGGGGGCGGCACGGATTTTGGTTTCGGGTTCGGCACGGCGGCACGGTTCCGTGTCAGCGTGCTCAAGCAGAAAGGGAACATCGGGGTGGTGTTGCGCCAGATCCCGTCCCGGCTCATGACGCTGGAGCAGATCGGTCTTCCGGTCCAGGTCAAGGAACTCCTCTTCCGTCCCCGCGGCCTGATCCTGGTGACGGGCCCGACCGGTTCGGGAAAGACCTCGACCCTCGCCTCGATGTTGAACCTGATCAACGAGCAGCGCGATGCCCATTGCATCACCATCGAAGACCCGATCGAGTACTATCACAGCCACAAGAAGTCGGTCATGACGCAGCGTGAGATCGGCGTGGACGTGCCGTCGTTCAGTGAAGCGTTGCGACGCGCGCTGCGCCAGGACCCGGACGTGATCCTCGTGGGGGAAATGCGTGACCTGGAGACCATGCAGGCGGCCATTGCGGCGGCTGAAACCGGCCACCTGGTGCTGGCCACGCTGCATACCACCGGCGCCGCCAGGACGGTTGACCGCATTGTGGACGCGTTTCCGATGGGGCAGCAGGCCCAGGTGCGGACGCAGTTGGCGTCAGGGATTATCGCGGTCATTTCCCAGTTGCTGTTGATCCGCGCGGACGGGCCGGGCCGGGTGGCGGCGTTCGAGATCATGATCACCACGCCGGCGATCCAGTCGCTGATTCGCGAGAGCAAGACGTTCCGGATCACCTCGGAAATCCAGACGGGCGCCAAGTACGGCATGATCACGCTGGATGCACACCTGATGGCGCTTTATGAGGCTGGCAAGATCGGTTATGAGGATCTGATCACCAAGGCGCAAGACCCGGAATCGATCGTGCTTAAGCTGGAAGAAAACCAGCGCAAGAAGAGGTAAGTGCCGTATGCCGGATGTCCAACATACCGAACCGATCCTCCTGCTTTTGGAAGCCAACGGGCTGGTGACGGCCGAGCAGATGCAGGAGATTCTCGACGAGCATCAGCGTAGCGGCAAGTCCGTGCGCGAGATTGTCGTCAACATGGAGATCCTTCCCGAGGATACCCTCCTCGAACTCATCGCCGACAGTCTGGGAACCAGGGTGGTCAACCTTCCGGCCACCGATATCCCGCCCGAAGTGGTGCATGCCATCCCGGCCAGTGTCGCTCGGATGTACATGGTGGTGCCGGTGGAGCGGGGGAGCAATGCGGTAACCCTGGCCACGTACGATCTGCTGAGCCCGGCCACCCAGGATGAACTCACCTTCGTGCTGTCCCGGGATGTGTCGCTGGTGATGGCGCGCGAGGAGGATATCCGGGCGCACGTCAATCAGCTCTATGGCGACGACAGCGAATCGGTCAATACCATGCTCAAGGCCCTTGAGGAAGAGATCGAGCAGGCCGACAAGTTCCTGGAACTGGAAACCGCCCAGGATGACCGCGGCATCGAAGCGGCCGCGGGATCGGCCCCGGTCATCCGGTTTGTAAACCTGGTGCTTTACCAGGCGGTGCAGGCCCGGGCATCGGACATTCATTTCGAACCCTTCGAAAACGAATTCAAAATCCGGTATCGTGTGGACGGGGCCTTGTATGAGATGGCGCCGCCGCCCAAGCGGCTGGCCACACCTGTCATCTCGCGCTTGAAGGTCATGTCGGGCCTGAACATCGCGGAACGCCGTTTGCCCCAGGATGGCCGAATCCAGTTGAATATCGGCGGCCGCCAGATCGATTTCCGCGTGTCATGCCTTCCCACCCAGTTTGGTGAGAGCGTCGTTTTGCGTGTTCTCGACCGGAGCGTGGTTTCGCTCGATATCGATAATCTCGGCATGCCGGACGATGTACTGCAGCAATTTCTGCTCGATCTGGAGAAGCCGAACGGCATCATCGTGGTGACCGGCCCGACGGGATCCGGCAAGACGACCACCCTCTATTCGGCGCTGCGCCGGCTCAACACCATCGAGGGTAAACTACTGACGGCCGAAGACCCGGTTGAATACGAGATCGACGGCATCATCCAGGTGCCGGTCAACGAGGCCATCGGCAATTCGTTCGAACGTGTCCTGCGCGCCTTCCTGCGTCAGGATCCGGATGTGTTGATGATCGGTGAAATTCGCGATCTGATCACGGCGCACATCGCCGTGCATGCGTCGCTGACGGGACATCTGGTGTTCAGCACCCTTCACACCAACGATGCCGCCGGCGCCGTGACGCGCTTGATCGATATGGAAGTCGAGCCGTACCTGCTCTCCTCCACGATCGAGGCCGTGATCGGACAACGCCTGGTTCGTAAGATTTGCACCAACTGCAAGACGGCGTTCAAGCCGGATGACCGGATCCTGGACCGATTGGGACTGTCGCGCAACGAAATGGGAGATCAGAACTTCTACTACGGCACCGGTTGTTCCCAGTGCAACAACACGGGTTACAAGGGCCGGAAGGGAATCTACGAATACCTGTCCATCTCGGATCCCGTGCGGGACCTCATCAATCAGCGCCAGCCAACCCTGGTGCTGCGGGATAAGGCCATTGAGATGGGCATGCGCACCCTGCGCCAGGATGGCATCAAGAATATCCTCGATGGATATACGACGGTCGAGGAAGTCCTGCGTTATACGTAAGTCGTCCCTCGCCTTCCCTTGACTTGGATCGTGGAGCTTTACCGGAGAAACATATGGAAAAGATTGTCATTATCGGAACCGGGCCGGCTGGACTGACCGCCGCCCTCTACTGCGCCCGCGCCGACCTGACGCCTTTGGTGATCGAAGGGATTCAGCCGGGCGGACAACTCACCACGACGACCGAGGTGGAAAACTACCCGGGGTTTCCTGAAGGCATTGACGGGACCGAACTGGTGATGAAGATGCGCGCGCAGGCGGAACGGTTCGGGACGCGCTTTCTCCGCGGCGAGGTGACGACGGTGGATTTCTCGAAACGGCCGCTCCGTGTGACCCTGGACGAAGGGCAGACTCTTGAGGCGATGTCGGTGATTGTGGCCACGGGTGCGCGGGCACGCTATCTGGGACTTGAGTCGGAAGCGAAACTGATCGGTCGCGGGGTCTCCGGTTGTGCCACCTGTGATGGCGCCTTCTATCGGGATATTCCGGTGGCGGTCGTGGGGGGAGGGGATACCGCCATGGAGGACGCGCTGTTCCTCACGCGGTTTGCCTCACGCGTCACGCTGATTCATCGCCGGCACGAGTTCAGGGCCTCGAAGATCATGGTCGACCGTGTCATGGCCCATCCCAAGATCGAGGTTCTCTGGGAGACGGTGGTGGACGAGGTGCAAGATGTGTCCCGCAACGAAGTGACCGGCCTGCGCCTCAAGAACGTCAAGACGGGCGCTCTGAGCGACCTGAAGGTTTCCGGGCTGTTCGTGGCCATCGGGCACGAACCCAACACGAAGCCGTTCAAGGGGATCCTGAACATGAATGGGCAAGGGTATCTGGTGACGGAGAACACGCGCACCAATGTCGAAGGCGTGTTCGCCGCGGGCGACGTTCAGGATCCGACGTACCGGCAGGCTGTGACGGCGGCAGGCTCGGGCTGCATGGCGGCCTTGGAGACCGAACGTTACCTTGCGCGGATGGAGCCCTGACTCGACGGCGCTCCAGTGGGGCGTCAACGTGAGCCGGCGTCTTTGACGGTTTCGATCATCGCCTGAAGATTCTCTTCGGGCGTTTCCCGTCCCACCTGATCCCCGGTGCCGACGATCAGGCGGGGGTTGCCGCGGAACGCTTCGAGAATCTCGTTCACCTCGCGGCGCACGTCGGCGGGCGTTCCCCTGATCAAGGTCTCGACGGTGTGGACATTGCCGTTCATCGTCGTCCGTCCTTTGAGGATCCTGGCGATGGCCGCCAAGTCGTCCAGATTCCTGACATCCCCGCCCGGAGGACGCTCGAAGGGGCAGACGCAATCGATTCCGATCTCCGCGAAGTCCGCGATACACTCCATGCATTTTCCATGGAAGTGAATGTGCAGCAAGCGGTTATGGCGGTGGACTTCATCGGCTACCGCCTGGATGACGGGCTTGTCCCAGCGGCGCCAGAGGTCGGGGCCAATCAGGGAATTGCAGCTCCACGAGCAGCCGATGGCGAGGCTCTCGAAAGGCGTTGTCTCACAGATCAGGCGGACTCTTTCAACGAGCTGCCGCTGGTACGCCGCCTGAAGCTCAACCAGTTTGGGTTCGAAATCGGGATTGAGGAAATCATACACGGCGGTCTCGAAACCACCTTCCCGGTCGCCGGCAAAGAAATCGAAGAACGGGACGCCGATCCAGGCTTCGAGCAGGTACGACTCGCCCACGTCATTCCAGGCCTTGACGAGTGGGGCGACGTTGGTGCGGGCGACGTCGCCGCCCAGCGCGACGCATTCCCAGGCGGGGAGATCGCGATCCAGATCCTTGATAAACCGTTCGGTGGTCCAGGCCGGTTCTTCGCGACTGACCTGGCTGCGTGAGCTCAGTTCTCCGAAGGGCGTTTTGACCGTCGTGTGGGAAGCAAGCGTGTGGGCGTCGATCCAGGTTTCCTTGCCGGACCACGACACCTTGTCGTTGGGAGCCCCAAAGAACACGGCGCCCCAGCCCTCGCAGGCAAACTTCTCGAAGGTTGTCTTGAGGGCCAGATGAAACGGGTAGCGCCCAAACTCGATCATGTCCAGCCCCAGCACCTTGGCGGGGTAGTAGTACCAGAACTCCGGGGCAATCGGAAGGCGGTCGCTGAATTGACCGCGGTAGGCATTCAACATGCGCTGTTTGCCGGTCATGAGGGGGCGTTCTTTCGCGCGGCGCGTTCGGTGTTGAACTCACGATACACGCTCAGCATGTAGTCGTAGTTTTCCAATGGCATTCCTTTGAAGATCGTGTTCGAGGTGGCAAAGATGTAGCCCCCGCCGGGAGAGGCCTGCTCGAGGCAGTAACGGGCGGACTTGCGAATGGCTTCCGCCGGGCCCTCCTGCAGCAGTGAGCACTGGACGTTACCCATCAGGGGCAGTTTGCCGTGGCAGACCGCTTTCACCTTCGCGATGTCCATGCCGGCCATGGGATCGACCGACTGGAAAAGATCGGCGCCGAGGGAAAGATAGTCGTCCATGATGGGCATGATGTTGCCGTCGGTGTGAACGAAGGCCAGCACGCCGCGGTCCTTGATGTATTGGACGGCGCGGTGGAGATAGGGCGTCACCAGTTCGTGGAAGTGGGTCGGGGAGATAAACGGACCGGCATTGAACGCCACATCGTTGACGAGATGAATGAAATCGGTGCCGGCATCGATCAAGCTGTCGAAGGCCCTGAAAGAACGCTGAAGCTTTTCCTCGGCGACGGCGTGGAGCCGTTCGGGCGCTTCGGCCAGGTCGACGGCAAAGGCGTCCCAGTCGCGGATGGACTCAATGGACCACACCGTGTCGCCGATGATTGAGCCCAACAGGACGGAGTCACCAAGGTATTTCCGCGCGTAGGGAAGCACTGCGGGGTCGGCCCAGGGATACCACAGGGCCAGGGCATCCCACTGGTACTGCCCGACAATCCTGGCGTACAGTGCGGCACAGGTTTCGTAGAAACGCTCGCGATCGGCGGCGGTGGCGTTCTGCAGCCCTTGGGCTGAGGGAAAGTCCTGGTCAAAGGCTTCCTGGGTTAGTTGGAATACGGTCTCGAAGTGGGGGATTCGATCAGGTTCCTCGAACCGCAGCGTTGCCAGCATTCGTTCTTTTGAGGTCATAGGTCAACAGAGACTGAACTATCTCTTCTTCGGATTGACCGCACAAGCCTCTTTTTTAGTGACGACTATCGCCTGCCGCCAGTCGATAGAGGATGACAGCGGCGGTCATGAGGACCGCCCCGGCCACACGGCGCCAGAATACCCGCCGGCTGACGCGCGATTCGAGGTGCGCGTGACCGATGCGCGCCACAATCCATCCGAGACCCACGGCGATAATTCCGCGCAGGGCTTGGACGACGTTACCGTAGACCACGCCAATGAGGCCAAAACAGCCGAAGAGGAGGCACATGGCGATGAACCACGTCGCCGCAAACGGCGCCGCCATGGCCCAGGTGCGCGGCCTCCAGACGTCGGCCCTGACCGCCCAGGGCAGGATCGCCACGCCGAGCATGACATAGGTCAACGACGAGGCGACGACGTACGGGAAGGGGGTCACGTTGGCCAACCGTTGGACCAGGACGCCGATGCTCAGATCCGAGAGGCAGTAGCTGATCACCATCAGCGCCAGGAGGCCGGCGGCGCGCGCTGGAATCCGCCCCCCCGCCTCGTTCAACAGCCAGGCCGATACCGTGCAAAGCAGCACGGCGAGCCACTGAAGCGGATGGAGCGATGTCCGGGTGAACACCACGGAAAGGGCGGCCAGCACCAGCACCTTTGTGCCCAGCAAGGGCGCCACCCGGGAGGATTCGATGGTGGTGAGAAGGTGGAAAAGGCCCAATTGGGCAGCCAGACAGAACAGGCTCGCGCCGGCCAGCGGAAGGACGTAGGAAGAAAACGGCGGCAGATGGGTCGGGCGGAGGACAACGAGCACCGTGAGCGCCGCCACCCCCATGAGCAGATGGGCGACGACCAGCAGAAGCAGCGGCGGGTTGCCGGTGCGGCTGGTGAAATGGCGTGAAAACAGGTAGGAGAGCGCCTGACAGGCGGCCGCGCTCAAACCCAAAACGGTTCCGATGGTGACTGTGCCGAGGTACATGGTGCGTCAAAAGCCCGGCACTATACCCTGCGGACGACAGCAACGAAAGCCGCTATTCGTGTTTCTTCAGAAGCAGCCGGGGCAGACCTGCCCCGGCCGAACGGTCACAACTTGATGAATTCCGAAGCCGGGATGCCGGTGTACCTCGCCAGTTGGTACAAGTGGTCGACGGACGGAAACCGGTTACCGTGTTCCCATTCGCAGATGATGGCAATAGACACGTCGAGATCGCCAGCCACCTCCTTGAGCGGCCGACCCTCGCCTTTCCGCCACTGCTGCAGACGGACTGCAAAAGCCTTCACCAATGGATTCTTGAAGCCATCACTTCGCCGCATCGGAGCTTTCCGGGATTTCGTTGATGGTTGCCTGTGCTGTTGTGCTGTTGTTTTCTTCATCGTACCACCTGTCTCGATTCTGTTTTCAAGTCTGTCAGGCCGCGTCGCGGATGCCCGCCGCCCTCGCCTGACTGCTTAACCAATACTGTCATCATGGATAGCCGGTCTCGACGCGGTTTTCCATACAGTGAACCCTGTAGATCAGGGGGCGGTATTGCCCTATGTCGGGAGGAGAGGCTGAAATTCCTCCCTATGGGAAGAGGGGCGGGTTACGGGATGTGAAACAGGGGAAGGAAATGGTGAAGCTAAGTACATGGTGTCGCAAATACAGTGACGTATCCGGCTGGGTGGACGCCGGTGTCCCTGCCGGCGTCAGACCGCGCTGGGGACAGCTCGGTCCACCTTGAAAAATACGTTACCGGACTTGCGACACAACGCACTGCGGTCAGGGGGACGGCAATGAACCCTCTTTTGGGGTGGACGTTTTGCCGACGATCTCCGCGATCCATCCGGACAGGGCTTTGCCGTTCTTCAGGACCTCTTCGGGAATCGTGATTCCATCGCGGGAGGCGAGGTGGGCGGCATACTTGAGTTGCGCCTCACTCGGGCCACCATTGACGCCCCGGACCGGTGGCGTGGCATAGCCCATTTTGTTGTGAACCGCCTTGCAGAAGCGTTGCCAGGTCTCCTTGTGCTCGACCACCTGATCGAGCACGGCCTCCATCTTGCTGGTCAGCGCATAGTCGATCACCCAGGGATGCTGCTCCTTCAGGTAGTCAATCAAGGTTTCGCCCGGCGGCAGGGGAACGACTTTGCTCTTCTCTTCCTTCACGTAACCGCGGTCGGAGATGTTCTTTGTAATGCTGGCATAGGTGGAGGGCCGGCCAATGCCCAGCCGTTCCAGTTCTTTCACCAGTGATCCCAGGGTAAACCGGCCCGGTGGCTTGGTTTTCTTCTCCTCCAGCGTCTCTTTGTCTTTGGGGACCCGTTCCCCGAGGGTGATGGGCGGAAGCGTCTGGACCTTTTCATCCTCCCCCTTGTCCCCTTTACGTTCCTTTTCCTCATCCACTTCGGCGTAGACCTTGAGGAACCCGTCGAATTTCAGAACCCGGCCGTTGGCCTTGAACTTCTCCCCGACCACGTCAAAGAGCAACAGAGTGGCATCGTAGCGTGCCGACGCCATCTGGCTTGCGATGGCCCTCCGGTAGATCAGCTCATAGAGCCGGGCGTGATCCGAGGTGAGCTGTTCCTTGTCCACCAGGGCGCCGATCTCGGCCGCAGGATGCATATGGGTCGGGCGGATTCCTTCGTGGGCCTCGGCTTGGGAATTCTTCGATTTGAACTGGTTCGGTTTGGCCGGGACATACGGCGCGCCGAAGGTTTTCTCTGTAAACTCACGAATCTGGGCCACAAAGGCCTCGTCCATCCGGACGGAATCGGTTCGGTGATAGGTCGTCAAGCCGTGATCGAACAGGGCCTGGGCAAGCTTCATCGTCTGTTCCGGGGTGAACTTCAGGCGTGCGGCGGCGGCCGCCTGGAGATCGACGGTGGTGAAGGGAGGCTTGGGCGATTGCCGCGTCTCTTTCTGGTCGACCTTTTCCGCCAGGGCATGGGTTTCGGCCTTGATGGCGTCAACGATGGCCTGTGCCTCCGGCTGCTTGTCAAACTTCCCTTTGACGTGGGTCGCCAGAAAGGTGGTGCCCTCCTTGTTGAGTTGGATGTTGAGGATCCAGTACAGGGACGCCTTGAAGGCCCGGATCTCGCGTTCCCGATCCACGACCAGGCGGACGGCCGGGGACTGCACCCGCCCGACGCTGAAGGTGTTGTGGAGCCGTCGGCTGGCCATCGGAGAAAGGATGTAACCCACCAGGCGATCCCCGACCCGGCGCCCGAGAAACGCATGGTAAAGTCCCTCGTTCGTCTGTTCAAAAGGAACCGCCTTGGCCAGGGACTCCTTGAGTCCCTTTTCGGTAACCTCGTAAATCTCCATGCGGAGACATTCCTTCGCGACGGACTTGATCTCCTCGAAGATATGGCGGCTGATGGCGTAGCCTTCGCGGTCCGGGTCTCCCGCCAGCATGACGGTTTCCCCTGTGGCCGCCGCCCGCAGTTCCTCCGGAAGTTTCCGTTTCTTCTCATGGCAGATGAAAGTCGGCTCATAGGTTTTGAGATCAACTCCAAGGGTGGAATTCGGCAGATCCTTGAAGTGCCCGATGGTGGACAGGGTCTTCACGCGAAGGATCGACTGGATCTTGCGGGCCTTGGTCGGTGATTCAACAATGATGAGCATGGAATGGAACGCCTTTGGCTTGACTCACTCTGCACACCTTCCACACTCCAGCCCCACAAAACAATCCCAAAACAACATCATCTTGTTGTCCACGTCGTGGCACCGGCCGTCTGTTCCCGGTCGAAGTCAGGAAGTTCGAACATGGAGTTGATTTGCAGGGCCCCATAGGCGCAGACTAATGGTTACCGAAGGTGGAGATGAGGGTTTGCCTGATTTCCGCCCTCCAGTCTTCCAGGGTAGCCTGCCTCTGTCATAGGGAGGGGGCCCAGGGGAGATTGGACGCCGGAAGCTTCAGGGGAATGGTTTCTCGCGGGCGGGGGTAAGTTTCGGAGGTGTCTCATGTGGAAAGTCTGGATCGTTGTCGCTCAACTGGCATATCTGACAATCACGCAATCTGCCTGCGCGCAGAAGGAGGCCGAAGTGGAAAAATGGCGAAAACTGACCCCGGAAGAGGCACGAGTGATCGTCAAGAAAGAAACCGAGCCCCCCTTTGTCGGACGTTTCGACAAGTTTGACAAGGCGGGCACCTACACCTGTCGCCGGTGCGGCACTGCTTTGTACCGTTCCGACGATAAGTTCGATGCCGGCTGCGGCTGGCCCAGTTTCGATGCCGAGATACCGGGCGCTGTGAAGCGCGTGATGGATGCGGATGGCCGGCGTACCGAGATCTTGTGCGTGCACTGCGGGGCCCACCTGGGACATGTCTTCACGGGGGAGCGGTTGACGGCGAAAGACACGCGCCATTGCGTGAATTCCATCTCGATGGAGTTTGTGTTGCAGGCTGACCTGACGAACCAGTTCCCGCGGGCCGTCTTCGCCGGGGGTTGTTTCTGGGGCGTGGAGTACTTTCTGCAGCAGGCGACCGGCGTTGTTCAGACCGCCGTGGGGTACACCGGTGGTCATACGGAGCGGCCGACCTATGAAGAGGTTTGCAGCCACAAGACCGGCCATGCCGAGGCGATCGAGGTCATGTTCGATCCCCGCCAGACGTCGTTTGAGAAACTTGCGCGGCTTTTCTTCGAGATCCACGACCCCACACAGGTGGACGGGCAGGGGCCGGATCTGGGTGACCAATACCGTTCGGCGATCTTCTATGCCGACAAGGCGCAAAAGCAGGTGGCGGAGGGATTGATCGCGGAACTGAAGAAGAAGGGGTGGAAGGTCGTTACGCGGCTTGAGCCCGCCGGCGTCTTCTGGCCGGCCGAAAAATACCATCAGGACTATTACCGGCTTAACGGAAAGCGGCCCTACTGTCACCGGCCGGAGCCGCGGTTCAACAAAGGCCCCTGACTCCTGCGGTAGTATGAAACTGAATTTGCTCATCGCCGCCCTGCTGCTTCTTGCCGGATCCTGCCCGGGCGAGCCCGGACTGAACAGGACTCCTGAACGGCCGGGCGGGGTACCTCCTGCCCTCGTGGCCTCGACGAATACCTTGATCCGGATCCTCGCGACGGCGGCGAGCCGTCCGTCTGGCGTGGCGGCGAGTGAGCTCTATGCGAACCACGCGCTTCTGCTGAATCCCAGCGGGAACCTGAAATCGCGGTTCGACCTGGTCAGTTCCCTTTCGACGGAATATGAGCTGATGTCGAAACTGGCCGAGTGTCTCATTGGGAGCCGCGTCAAGGTGAGACGACAGCCGGACGGCAGTTATCTTTATGTCAATGAAGCCAGGCAGACCTACAGAATCGAGGTGATCCACGATGAGTGCGATCAGCACCACTTCCAGGGAGTCTATTACTTCACCGGCCAGAAAGTGTTTGTCAAACTGAAGGCGTTGATGCACCTGGAAAGCCGGCCGGGCAGGGACGGGGGAATCGAGTACGATGCCAGAATCTATGCGGGATCGGATTCCCCTCTCTTCAACTTCTTCACCAGGCTCTCGCTGATCAAGAGCTACCTGGCGGATGAAGTCACCTCGGTCGTGACCGAATTCGATGCGGTGTACGACGAGATGCTCAAGACGCCGGACGCGAACCTCAGGAAACTGCTGGAATTCCGCGATCCCAAGGCGGATCTCTATTTCACCGACCAGGAGATCGAAACCGCCAGGAAGTGCGTCGGCACGCTGCTTGACGACAGGATAACCACCCCTTGACCCTGCGCTGCCGGTCCGTGTCCGGTCAGGCGACCATCACGGTGCGGGTGACAATCTCGTCCTGAACCTCCTTCGTCAGGGCGACGAAGTGGGCCGAAAGCCCCGAGATGCGGACGATCAGATCCTGGTACTGATCGGGATGCGCCTGGGCGGCGCGCAGGGTTTCGGGCGAGACGCAGTTGAGCTGGAGCGTCGGTCCGCCCATCCTGGCGAACGTCCGGATCAGGGCGGCGAGTTCCGCGGGTTTCATGGCGCCGCCGGCGGGCAACTGCGCATCCAGCACGGAATTGCCGGGCAATTCGGTGAAGTCGATGTGGGAGAGGGTGCGGAACACGTCCGTGAGATGCTGGGGCGGGCGGACGCGTCCCGGCGCGATACCCTGGCTGAGCGTATCGCTGGCGAAACGGCCGTCGGGCGTGGCCCGGACCTGTCTGCCCATCGTGAGGAACATGTAGTAGACAAAGAGGCTCGGCTGGAAAATGTCACCCCGTTCGTTCTCCAGATGGCGTACGAAGCGGGCGAGGTCGGAGGCCAGGCGGCGCGCGAGTTCGTTCGTGACCGGCTCGTCAAAGCCATACTTGGGCAGGGCGACGAGGCGCGCGCGCAGGGATTCATACCCTGCCCAGTTTGCCGCCAACGCGCGGTTCAGTTCCCCGAGGGTGAGCCACTTCTCCTCGAAGACGGCCTGACGGATCACGGCGAGGGAATCGACGACCGTGCCAAACCCCACCAAGGCAATGCCGGAGGGGTTGTAGCGGGCTCCGCCTGCGGTGTAGTCCCTGGCCTTGGCAATGCAATCCTCAAGCGTGGTCGAGAACAACGGGCAGGGCTGGATCTCCCAGGTCTGGCGGCCCAACTCACGGACCCAGTCGGCGCCCAGCCGGATGAGATCCTCGGTTCGCTTCAAGACCGCGGCGTAGTAGTCCTCGAAAGTCCCGTTTGCGGGCACCGGTATCGGCAGGTGTTGTTCGGCTTCCGGGATCCTCTGCTGGCCGGGCTCGCGGTCGACGGGGCGCAGGCACAAATCAAAGGCGCGGGCCAGGTTGAAATAGTAATAGGCTCCGGCGCTGTGTTCCACGCCCTCGACAATCGTTTCCTGGCAACCGCCGTTGACGTACAGCCGGGCCTCCTGCAGCGTTTTTCCAGAACGGATGCAGGCGGGAATCAGCACGTCATCGTTCAGCAGCGCGAAGTTGTTGTGCCCGCTCAGGGCGGTCTCGGCGATCAACTCGAGGAAGTCCTGCGGGGCCTCGGCGCTGATCCGGCAGTTCGGCTTCGGGTTCAGCAGGCGGTGGTCGCGATGGGTTTCGAGGATCAGCCGCGTCAGTTCGTTGAAGACAGGGGTCCCGTCGGCATCGCAGCCGCCGAGTTCCATGCAGGTGCTGGTCTCCGGCCAGGCATTGTCCTCCACGTGGAACTTCACGTCGGTCGGGAGCATCCAGCGCGCCAGCAGGTCGCCTGCCGCTTCCTTCGTCAGGCGGCCGGCCTGCAGATCGGCCCGGTAGAGATCGATCAACTGCCGGTCGAGATGGCCCAGGACCGAAATCCCGATGCCTTCGAGGGAGGCCATGGCTTCCCGAAGGAACCAGAGCATGGCGAGGCCTTCGTAGAAAGTGCGCGGCGGCTGGGCCGGCACTCGGGCGGCGGCCTCCGCCATCTGCTTCAGGGAGGCGCGTGCCGCCGGATCGGCCTCGGTCACCAGGAGCTCCGTGGCCCGGGTGGCGAAGCGCGCGGCAATGGTCAGCAGGGCGCGACACCCGCGCTCCGCCGCTTCCAGGAAGGCGGCCTGGTCGGGGGTTCCGCCCTGGGTGCGGCGCGCGGCGACTTCCGCCAGGATGCCGTTCAGGCCGACGCGCAGCAGTTTGCTGTTCCCGAGGGAATGGTGATCGTAGTCAAACACGTTCCAGATATTCCACAGCTTGACCGGGCTCTCCGCGTTCCACGCCCGGAAATGGTTGATCCAGCGCATCTTTTCCGTCTGCTGGACCCGGGCGTCCCGGCGTTGCAGCATCCAGCTCCCGGCCGACCAGCCGTTCGGCGTGCCCCAGCTTTCGGCGGGGCGGACCCCCATTTCAAAGAAGAACGGCGAATGGCGGAACACGACCGGCTCGCACCGTTGGGCGATCTCTTCATGGAGACGGGCCTTCAGGAGGTAGGGATAGAGCTTCGGGTTGGCCGCCTCAAAGGCGTCCATGGCGGCGAAGACCTCATCGCGGCGGCGGACGTAGTCCGTGTTGCCTTCAAGGCCGGCGTGACGGATCGAATCGTAGTAGGCTTTCAGCTCCCGGCGCAGTGCTTGCATGTCATGAGGCTTCGTGATGAAGGGTTGCCGTTCTGGTTCAGGGCGGGATGGTACCGAAACAGGGCCGGATGGCAAGCCCGATGGCGAGGGACGGGGCCTAATCTTTTCTTTCAAAAGGCGCTGCCCTCGACTAGATTTGAACCCTGATCCAGAATGGACGGATAGGCTTTTTCCAGGGCTGATTCCGGCATTGGTTTCGTTGAACCATAACGTGAGACGGCGGAAGGAGAACACGATGCGCTACGGATGTCGACTGTCGTTGGGGCTTCTCGTGATGGGACTGATGATTCCCGGGGTGGTGTCCGCGCAAACGAAGGATATTTCGGTTGCCTATCTGCGCGCCGCCATCGGGTCGCTGGACGATCGGTCCTCGGTTCAACTGAATGCGGGCTTCCTGCCGGATCCGGGGTTGGTTGAAGCCACCGAGAAGAACATGAGAGGAAAAGGCTACAGCCGTTTCACGGTGAAAGATCCCCGGTCGGGCGTGGTGTTCTCCTCCATGTACTGCCGCCAGGATTCGCAGGCCTTCAAGGAACTCATCAGCGGCGGGGCCAAGACTTACCGGCTTTCGGGTTACAAGGATTATGGAGAGATGAACGAGCCGGCCATTATCGTGACGGGAGTGGGGCCCTACACGGAGAAACCCGGCGCCGGCGGTGAGGCGAAAGGCGCCAAGACCTTGCGCGTCATCATCCGCGACAACGTTTCCAGTAACCGCACCGAGCTGGCAAATGCCGTCCTGGGACAGGCCTATAGCGTCGGAGGCATTACGATTCAAATCGAGGAAGAGTCGTCCCCGGCACTGGAAGGCGGGGGAAGAACGCCGTGATGAGAGGTCCTCTTCTGAGCTTATGCGTCATGCGGGAAGGGTGGGTGGCCGGGCTGGCCATCCTGCTGATATCCTGTGCGACGGTTCCTGAAACCGGCCGGCGCGAACTGCTGCTGGTGAGTTCCCAGGATGAGATGCAACTGGGGCTCAGCGAGTTTCAGAAGCTCAAGAAAGCCACGCCGGTGAGCCAGGATGCGGCGCTCCAGGCGATGGTGCAGCGGGTAGGGCAGCGCATCGCCGCCGTGGCGTCGTTGCCGAACGCGCAATGGGAGTTTGTCCTGTTTGATGAGCCCAAGACCGTGAATGCCTTCTGCCTGCCCGGGGGCAAGGTGGGGGTTTACACGGGTATCCTGGCGCTCACCCAGGATGAAGCCGGTTTGGCGACGGTGATCGCTCACGAGGTCTCGCATGCCGTGGCCCGGCATGGGGCTGAACGGTTGTCGCACGCGTTGCTGATACAATTTGGAGGCTCACTGCTCGATGCGGCCTTGCAGGATCATTCTGAAACGGCCCGGGTGCTGGCACAGCAGGCCTATGGATTGGGCGGGTCGATCGGGGTGGCCCTGCCGCATTCCCGGATGCAGGAATCGGAGGCCGATCACCTGGGGTTGCTCTACATGGCGCGCGCCGGTTACGACCCCCGGCAGGCGGTGGAGTTCTGGAAGCGTTTTGCCGCGTACAATGATCGGCAGGGGGGGCGGCAGATTGAGTTCCTGAGCACGCATCCCGTGGATCGGACCCGGATCAGCCAACTGGAATCCGAGTTGCCCCAGGCCCTGCAGGAATACCAGAAAGCCGCGGGACGATAGACTTAACGAGAGAGAGGCCGGCGCATGCGGTTGAAATTGATTGCCTGCAATGTGTTCATGCGGGAAGCCTGTTTTTGTGTGGCCCGCTCCCCCCATGTGATTGACGTGGAGTTCACCGAACTCGGCGACCACATTCACAGTGAGACGCTTCGAGGGATGCTTCAGGCCCGTATTGATGCCGTTGAAGCCAGCGGCAAGAAGTACGATGCGATCGTGCTGTTGTTTGGCCTGTGCGGGAATGCCACGGTGGGCCTGCAGGCGCGGACGATGCCCCTCGTGATTCCCCGCGCCCACGATTGCTGCACCATCCTGCTCGGCTCAAAGGACGCCTTCCGGACCTATTTTTCCGACAATCCGAGCCGGCCTTTCAGTTCCGCGGGATATCTTGAACGGGGCGATTACTATATGCGCGTGGAAGACGGCGAGAACCGCATGCACTATGGGGACGCCTATGCCGCCTACGTGGAGCAGTATGGCGAGGAAAACGCCAAGTACATCTGGGAGACCATGCATCCCGCGCATGTGGAGATCGATCAGCAGGCTTTCTTCATTGAGATCCCCGAGACGGCGGAACTGGGGTATGCCGCGCAGTTCAAGACCCGCGTCGAGGCGGAGGGCAAGACCTGCACCGTGCTTCCGGGGAGCCTGGAGATTGTGCGCAAGCTGTTGGATGGAGAGTGGGACGAACAGGTCTTTCTGAAGGTGGCTGCCGGACGGACCGTGCAGGGAGTCTACGATTGGGTCGAGGTGATCCGGTCGGCGGCGCCGTGAATTCACGCCGGTGGGCGCCTTGACTTTTAATTGAATGAACTGCAGTATCGAAACAGAAGGCCGCTAGAGCTGCGGCCAACCATCAATGAGGAGGTTGTGACGATGACGAACAGGAAGTTGCGGATGGGCATGGTGGGCGGAGGCCTCGGCTCTTTCATCGCGCCGGTGCACCGGATGGCGGCCATGTTGGACCAGGAGGCGGAACTCGTGGCCGGGGCATTTTCATCGGACCCCGCGAAGTCGGCGAAGTCCGGCGAGGCGTTGCGGCTTGACCCGCGCCGTGTCTACCCGAGCTGGAAGGCGATGATCGCGGGCGAGTCCAAACTCCCCGACGACCAGCGCATCGATTTTGTCTCCATCGTGGTTCCCAACAACGGGCACCACTTGATTGCCAGGGCCTTTCTGGAGGCGGGATTCAACGTGGTGTGCGACAAGCCGATGACGCTGACGCTGGCCGAGGCGAAGGATCTCCAGCGCAGTGTGAAGAAGACGGGCAAGGTCTTCGCGTTGACTCACAACTATACCGGATACCCCATGGTGAAGCAGGCCCGCTTCATGGTGCGCAGCGGCATGCTGGGCAAGATCAACAAGGTGGTGGTGGAGTACCCGCAGGGGTGGATGGCGGGGTTCATTGAACATGCCGGCAATGCCATCGGCATGTGGCGCATGAACCCCAAGATCGCCGGCGCGTCCGGCTGCATGGGCGATCTCGGCACGCATGCCGAGAACCTGGTGCGTTACATCACCGGGCTTGAAATCGAGGAAATCTGCGCGGACCTCTCGACCTTCGCCAAGATCAACAAGCTTGAGGATGACGCGAACCTGCTGCTGCACTATAAGGGCGGTGCGCGGGGCGTGCTGTACGCCTCGCAGATTTCGGCAGGCGAGGAGAACCCCCTGAACGTTCGCATTTACGGGACCAAGATGGGTCTTGAATGGAAGCAGGAGGATCCCAACTATCTGTTCCTCAAGGATCCCGCCGGCCTGGTGACGCGGTATTCCAAGGGGAACAGCAATCTCTGTCCCGAGGCGCGTCAGGCCGCCCGCCTGATCTGGGGTCACCCCGATGGTTTCATCGAGGCGTTTGCCAATATCTACCGGGCCGCGTTCGAGGCGATTCGCGCCGAACGGGCCGGCCGGAAGGTTCCCAAGGGGGATTTCCCAACGGTGGATGACGGGGTGGCGGGCATGGCCTTCATCGAGACGCTTCTGGCCAGTTCCAAGTCGAAGAGCAAGTGGACCCGGATGAAACGATAGAGTAAGGATATCAGTTATGAAGATCGGTATTGTAGGCGCAGGCGGTATGGCGAACTATCACATTCCCGGCTTCCGTGCGGCGGGCGGGGATGTGGTGGCGGTGGCGGATATGAACATGGAAGCGGCCGGGAAACTGGCCGCCAAGTACGGCATCAAGAAGGTCTACGGCAACCTGGCCGGGATGCTGAAGGGCGAGGCGGACCTGGATGCGGTCTCCATCATCACGCCGAACAAGTTT
Organism: uncultured Verrucomicrobiota bacterium; assembly: GCA_964404035.1. Lineage (GTDB taxonomy): Bacteria > Verrucomicrobiota > Kiritimatiellia > CAIKKV01 > CAITUY01 > CAMBRF01. Next base: position 25,126 of record CAYOIT010000013.1, read on the forward strand.
CACCAGCCGCTGGCCCTGCAGGCGCTTGCCGCCCGCAAGCACGTGTTCTGCGAGAAGCCGCCGGCGCTGAATGCCGCCGAGATCACCCTCATGGCCAAGGCGGCCGTCAAGGCCCGGCGTCGGTTGATGTTCAACTTCAACAACCGCGCCCGTCCCGAAGCGTACGCGATGATGGACTATATCCGGGGCGGCGCCGTCGGCCGGATCAACTCGGCGCAGGCCCTCTGGATCCGGCGCACGGGCATCCCCGGCTTTGGCGGCTGGTTCACCACCAAGGCGCTGTCCGGCGGCGGCCCGGTGATCGATCTGCTGCACATGATCGACCTGGCGCTGTTCTTTATGGACTATCCCGAGCCGGAATGGGTGCTCGCCCAAACCTTCCGCGACTTCATCTCCGACAAGTCCTTCAAGGGACCGTGGGGCCTCCCGGACGTGGAGAAGGGTGTGACGGATGTGGAAGCCGCCGCGCATGGCTTTGTTCGTTTCAAAAGCGGACAAGTGCTTTTCCTGCGTAATTCGTGGGCGGAAATGAACCGCCGCGAGGAGGTCAGCGTGACCTTCCAGGGACAGAAGGCGGGCGGCCTGATTCGCCGTCTCTTCGGACGTGACGGGCTGGATGATACGAGTCTCGATGCCTGCGAGTTGTATGTCCAGGAGAATGGCCGCTCCGTGAATCGCGAGGTGGTGGTGGAGGCCGACCCGACGATGGGTCGTATGCGTTCGGCAACCAATTTCGTCCGGGCCATCCAGGGAGCCGAAGCCCCGCTGAACACTCCCGACCAGGCGATCAAACTCATGAAGCTGATCGATGCCATCTACCGTTCCTCCAAGACCGGCAAACCGGTCAAGATCACGTAAGGTGAATGAAGCGGGCAGCCCCTTCCCGGAGGGGCGAGTGGGTTGGGGCGGAACCGGCAGGAGGTTGTTGTGGAGAATGACGCACTTCAGGGACCGTCGGCCGTCGGCCAATGTGTGGATGTGGCGGCTCTCGACAAATTGCGAACGATTGGCGATGATGCCTTCGTGGTCGAGATGATCAATGCGTTGTTGTCGTTCGCGCCGCGCGTGTTGACGGAAGCCCGGACCGCCCTTGAGGCGGGCAACCTTGAGCCTGTGTCCCGGATGGGCCACTCGCTCAAGTCGAGTGCGCGCATTCTCGGCGCCGATACCATGCGGGAGATTGCCTCCCGGATCGAAAAATACGCCCGTGAGGGCCGTACGGACCCGTTGTCAGGACTGCTGACCGAGATGGAAAGAGCCTATTCCGAGGTGAAGGTCTACCTGATGAAGGTCAAGGAGAACGGTGGCAAAGCCCTGTAACTGAGCGAGTGGAGCGGAACGCCATGAATGGGGTGGTGATTTTCACGCTGGACGACAGATCGTATGGCCTGCCGATCGAACAGGTTGAGCGGGTGGTAAGAGCGGTTGAAATCACCGCCTTTCCCCTTGCCCCCGCTTGCGTGGCGGGCGGGATCGTTATTCAGGGCGAAGCCGTTCCGGTTTTCAATGTGCGCCGCCGTCTTGGACGTCCCGAACGTGAGGTTGAACCGGACGATCAGCTGATCGTCGCGCGCCTTGCGCGTCGACGCGTGGCGTTGATGGTGGATGAGGCGGTGGACGTCTCGGATTCCAGCGGGCAGGCTCCCCTGCCGCCCCCGACGGCCGATGGGCCCGACTGCATCTGTGGCCACCTGAAGGGCGGAACAGGGGCCATTCCCATCATCGATCTCAATCGGTTCCTGTCCGTTGAAGAGGAGACTGCTCTGGATCGTGCGATGAACCCATAACCGGAGGATGCGGTGGCTCATTCCCTGCCAAAATCGGTCTTGGAAGCCTTCAGTCGCTTTGTGGAACTCCACGTGGGGCTGGCTTTCCCGCCGGAGAAATGGCCCGATTTGGTGAGGGGCATCGAGGCCGTGGCCGCCGAATTGGGGGTGGCGGAGCCCGAGACCTGCGTGCACAGTCTGATGGAGGGTCCGGTGACGGACACCGAGATCGAACTCCTGGCCCGCCACCTGACGGTGGGCGAGACGTATTTCGGGCGCGAGCCCCTTGTTTTCGAGGTGCTGCGACAGCGCGTGCTGCCTGAGTTGATCGCCTCCCGCCGGGAAGGCGAGCGTCGCCTCCGCTTCTGGAGCGCGGCCTGTTCGACGGGAGAAGAGCCCTACACGCTGGCGACAGTCCTGCCTGAGGTGCTTCCGGAGCCGGAAAACTGGGCGGTCACCATCCTTGCCACGGATATCAATTCCGACGCCCTCCGTCAGGCCGAGGAAGGTGTTTTTACCGAGTGGTCTTTCCGGGCGGTCCATGACGACTTCAAGCAACGGTATTTCAAGCCGCTTGGAGACGGTCGATACGAACTCCTGCCGGCCATTCGGAAGATGGTCAGGTTTGCCTATTTGAACCTGGCCCAGGACGTCTACCCCTCCCTGCGAAACGAAACGAATGCCATGGACGTCGTTTTCTGCCGCAATGTGCTGATGTATTTCACACAGGCCCAGGCCAAGCGGATCATCGCCAAGTTGTGCCATTCGCTCAGGGAAGGGGGGTGGCTGGTGCTGAGCCCCGGTGACGCCTTTTCGGTGGCGATGCCGGAACTGGTGCCGTTGGCCGAGTCCGAGACCGCCTTGTTTCAGAAGTGTTCCAAAGGGGCCGGCACCGCCGACCGCGGTCTTGGAACTGTTGGGCCGATGGTCACGGCAGGTGTGGAGGCGCTCTCTGTGGAGAGCTTGGAGGAAGCCCGGCGGCTGTATGAATCGGGGCGCTACGCCGAGGCATTGGCCCGGCTCCCCTCCGACCCGGCTTCACCCGCGGTATGCCGGCTGCTGGCGCAATCGCTGGCTAATCAGGGTCGGCTGGCTGAAGCGTTGTTGTGGTGTGAGCGGGAGGTGGCCATGAACCCCTCCAACCCGGATTGCCATTACCTGCAGGCCACCGTTCTGCTGGAACAGGGCGATGGCGTGAGGGCGGTCCGGGAGTTGCGGCACGCCTTGTGTCTCGACCCGGACTTTGTGCCGGCTCATCTCGCGTTGGGCAATCTGAACCGTACCAGGGGCAAGGCGGAGGTGGCCCGCCGGCATTACCGTCATGCTCTGCGGACCCTTTCCGCCTGCCCGCGGGATGAAGCGGTCCCGGGGGCGGACGGCATGACCGCCGGCCGCCTCTCGGAAATGATCGGGTCGCTGCTGAAAAGGGAGCCTGGCGCATGACCGAGGAAGAGGACATGCTGGTTATGGAAGTCCCGCTCGACGGGCCGTCCCGGAAACGGATCCTGAGGGAGCGGGCGATCGAACTGGCCCGGCCGCCTGCCGTGGAGGAGGGCCCGGCCGCCCTGTCCGACTTTATCGTCTTCAACCTGGCCGGGGAGTCCTATGGAATTGAAGCGGGCTGCGTTCGTCAGGTGTGCCCGGCGGCGGATCTGCTGGCCCTGCCCTGTACACCGCCTTTTATCGCGGGGGTGTTGAGTGTGCGGGGTGAAGTCGTTGCCATCATGGATCTCAAGGCGTTCTTTGAAATTCCGAGCGGGGGCATGATCGAAGCGAGGGAAGCCATCCTGGTCCATGCGAACGACCTGACCTTCGGGTTCCTGGCGGACAGTGTTGCCGGCTTGCGTTCGATTCCGCTCCAGAGCCTTCAGCCCGTGTCGTCGCCGGTGTCGGGCCGACGCGAGGAGTATCTGAAAGGCATTGCCGCCGGGATGCTGGTGCTGGACGTGGCGCGGATTGCCACTGACCGGCGCCTGATCGTCAAGGAGGAGGTTGAGGACGAGGTGATTGGGTGGGGAGCGCCGTGAGACGTGGTCATTCAAGAAGGAGGCCCGGATGAGTTCTTATCCTGCGAAGGCATATCAACGGTCAAACCGGCGGCAGAGGGGCCGGGAGCTCGGGCGGACAACCGTGGCGACGTGGTGCGCGGGGTGGTTGTGGGGGGTAACGGTTGCCGGAGGGGCCTTTGCGGCAGAGCCCCTGGCACCGCCCGCGCCGGAGTCAAAGCCGGTCAGAGTCAATGGGGGAGGGACGGTCGACCTGTCGAGCTTGAGCCTGGCGGAGCTCATGGCCGTGGAGGTGGCCACGGTGACCACGGCGTCGAAGAAGCCTGAAAAAGCGAGCGATGCGCCGGCGACCGTGATCGTCATCACCGAGAATGACATCCGGTTGCGCGGCTATGCCACCCTGAAGGACGTGCTTCGTGACCTGCCGGGTATGGAGACCATCGAGTCCTATTTCAGCGAGTTTGGAACGCAGGTGCCCGTGCGGGGCATCAACGGGAACAACAAGATCGCCGTCCTGGTGAATGGCATGCGGGTGAATCCGCCCGGGGGCGAGAACTTCCCGTTCCGCAGTGATTTCAGCGTGCGGAATGTCGAGCGCATCGAGGTGATTTACGGCCCCGGATCGACGTTGTACGGCCAGGATGCGATCAGCGCGGTGATCAATGTCATCACCAAGACAGCCTCGGCGGGGGCCCATGGCGAAGTGGGCGTGGCGGGAGGCCTCAACTCCGAGCGTGAGGGGTGGGCGACCTTTGGCGGGAGTCTCGATCGGGCCGGCAACGTCAAGTTGAGCGGGCACGTGATGTATCATGATTCCGAACTGACCCGGTTGGACAGGGAGTATCCCAACTGGTGGAAGTCCTATGGCGAACTGGCCAGACAGCATGGGTCAGGGGATCCCCCTGAGCGGCAGGATTTCGGCGTGAATGTGTTCGCACGGCTGACGTATCAGGACTCCTCTCTCCAGGTGTGGCACCGGGAGTCCAAGCGGTCGAGTTCCGAGAGTGGCTATCCGCCGGCCTACGTCGACGAGGCGCTGTGGCAGGATGAATCCACCGTTGTGGAGGGCCGGAATACCGCGACCCTGACGGAGGACGTCAAGTTGGACTCGATGCTCACCTACAACCGTTATGAAATCGATCCGGCGACGAGGTATGTGTTCGCCGTTCCCGGACTCACCAATCAATGGTTCCTGAACGATTACAAGTACGGTCTCGGTGAAGGTTACACCTGGGAGGAAACCCTGCGGATGGACCTCAGTGACCGGATCTCCCTCCTGTGCGGGGCCATGGCCGGAAACTATGACATCATCCCGAAATCCACGGCTCCCGGGGGCGCGGACCCGGACGGGGATGTGGTGGGCGAGGCCGGCGCCTGGGAATACACCGTCGGCAGCGACCCCACACGGCATCCGATCAACAGGGTGGCGCGATCGGAGTATCAGACGTATGCGGGGTACACGGAACTGGCCTGGCGCCTGGATGACCGTCTGCGGCTGGTGGCGGGAACGCGGGTGACGAAAGACACGCGTTTCGACGATCTGCCCATCACGCCCCGTGCCGCGTTGATCTACGATCTGACCGAATCGCTGATCGCGAAGTACATCTATAGCCGGGCCTACGTGGCGCCGGGGCCCTATTTCGCCAATGCGACCTACGACAATGGAACCCTGCTGGCCACGTCCAATGGCGATCTGGAGCCGGAGAAGGCCGAGACCCATGAGGTCAATCTGACCTACACCAGGAAGCGCGTGAGCCTTGGGGCCAGTGCCTACTACGGTGAACAGAGTGATATCATCGTGGTTTCCGACTTCGGGTCCTCAGGGAACATCGTGGCCCAGGACGTCTTTCTGGATGGCGATCCAGCCCAACGACGGACCCTGGTCCGTACGGTCAACGGCGGGGAAGGCCGCCGGTATGGAGCGGACCTCTATGGTCGCGCCACCTGGGGCGACGCCTGCCTCTGGTCCTCGTATTCGTATGTGGATTCGGAGGAAACCGTGGGGGACATGACGCGCGATGCGCCCGGTCTTTCCCGGCACAATGCACGGCTGGGGGTCACCTGGGCGGCCACCTCGAAGTTGTTTGTGACGCCGAGTCTGGCGCTCCGGTCCACGCCCCAGAATACGCCCGCCGGCGAACTTGAGGACGAACTAAGTGTTCCGTGGGACGTGAACCTCCATGTGCTGTACCAACTAACCAAACAGGTGGATGTCTTTGCGGACTTGAAGAATGTGACCGACCATCACTATGCGCTGGCCGGGTTTGGAAACAGCGGAAAGGCCATTCCTCAGGAAACGTTCCATGGGATGCTCGGATTGCGAGGTGTCTTCTAATATGAAAACCACATTCCCACAGGGTCGGTCGAGCCGCTGGCGTCGCCTGACCCTCCTTCTGCTGGTGACGGGTTGCCTGGCCACCCCGGCCTGGTCGTCACCGGCGACCGTCAAGGAATACGACGTCAAAGCGGCGTTCCTGAGGCATTTCCCCGAGTTTGTTGAATGGCCTGCCTCGGCCTTTCCCGACGATGCCACCCCCATCACGATCGGTGTTTATGGCCAGGACGTTTTCGGGGACGCCCTGGATCGCGCCATTGAGACGGCGACGGTCAAGAACAGGAAGTTTGCCATCAAGCGATCCCGCCGCATCGAGGATCTGAAAACCTGCCATATCGTGTTCATCAGCAAACAGGAGGCTGCCCAGGCGACGACCGTTCTGGCCGGTTTGAAAGGGGCCAGCATTCTGACGGTTGGGGAGAGCGAAGGATTCGCCGTCAACGGGGGCGTCGTGAACTTTATCCTGGTCGGGAATAAGGTTCGTTTTGAGATCAATCCCGATGCCGCGCAACGAGCAGGGTTGAAAATCAGTTCCCAGCTGCTGCAGTTGGGAAAACTTGTCGGCCGGGAGTCGGATAAGGAGGCTCCTTGATATGAACTGGTTTGCCAGGCTGCCCATCAGGGGGAAACTGACGCTGGTCATGCTCTTGATCAGCACCGTCGTGCTGCTGTTGGCGTGCGCGGCGTTTGTGGCGTGGGAACAGGTCACCTTTCGCGATGCCATGGCCCGGGATATGTCGGTGCTGGCTGACCTGATTGGCCGGAACAGCACCGCCGCGATGCAGTTCGACGATGAGATCACGGCGGAGAGAACGCTCATGGCCCTCAGCGCCGAACCGCATGTCATGTCGGCCTGCCTGTACAAGGGAGGGACGAATCGGTTCGCCTCCTACCGGCGCAGCGACGTGAACGAGGAGTTTCCGGCGAGAGCAGGTGCGGGCGGCCATCGCTTCACCCCGGACGACTTTCGTCTGTTCCATCTTGTGTACCTGAATGAGAATCTGGTGGGCGTGCTCTATTTGCAGATCGACCTCGAGGGAATACGCGAGCGTATCCGGCTTCTCGGCGGCATCGCCCTCCTGATTCTGCTCGGGGCCTCGCTGTTGACGCTGGTATTGTCGTCGCGCTTGCAGCGGCTGATCTCGAGACCGATTCTCGATCTGGCCGGTGTGGCGGCGACGATCTCCGCCCGGCGGGACTACTCAGTACGGGCGACCAAGCACGGGTATGACGAAATCGGGCAGTTGACGGACGCGTTCAACCAGATGCTGACCGAAATCGAGGCTCGCCAGAGCGAACTCGAAGAGGCGCATGGGTCTCTGCTGGCCCAGACCAGCCAGATTATGGAAAGCGTGGAGGTGTTGAGCCGGTCGGGCAAGCAGATCTTTGATTCCAGCACCCAACTGGCCGCGAGCGCCACCGAAACCGCCTCGTCCGTGATGCAAACCACCACCACGGTGGAGGAAGTGCGTCAAACCGCAGAGACCTCGGCACAGAAAGCGAAGTCTGTGGCCGAGGCATCCTTGCGGGCGGTTCAGACCTCGCAGGCCGGCCGAAAATCAGCCGACGAGGCGGCTGAAGGGATGAGGAGGATCCGGCAGCAGATGGAATCGATTGCCGACAGCATGGTGCGATTGAGCGAGCAAAGCCAGGCGATCGGCCAGATCATCGCCTCGGTGGAAGACCTGGCGGCCCAGTCGAACCTGCTGGCGGTGAATGCGGCCATCGAGGCGGCCAAGGCCGGGGAGCAGGGGAAGGGGTTTGCCGTGGTCGCCCAGGAAATCAGGAACCTGGCCGAACAGTCACGGCAGGCCACAGGCCAGGTGCGTACCCTCCTGAGCGACATTCAACGGGCGACCGGCGCAGCCGTGATGGCCACGGAGCAGGGCACGCACGCGGTCGAAGCTGGGGTCAAGCGGTCATCGGAGGCGGGTGAATCCCTCTTGACGCTGGCGGCGAATGTGACGGAGGCCGCGCAGGCTTCGACGTTGATTGCCGCCTCCAATCAACAGCAGTTGGTCGGCATGGATCAGGTGGCGATGGCCATGCAGAACATCAAGCAATCCACCGTTCAGAATGCGGGTAATGCCAGGCAATTGGAGGCCTCGGCAAGGCACCTCAACGAGCTGGGCGAGAAGCTGAAAAATATGGCGGAGCGGAGGACGGCGCGGGAGGCCGGCGGATGAACGCGAGCGTCAACACCCTTCGGGTCGAAGCCTACAGGCGGTTTTCCTGGATCGTCGCCATCGCGGTCATGCTGCTGGGGGGGCTCGTCCTGCTGGGCTGGACCACCGGCATTACCACACTGAAAGCGGTGCTGCCGGGTGCCAAGGCCATGAATCCTGTATCCGCCATCACCCTGGTACTGACCGGCCTGGCCCTGCACCTGAGCCGGGTGGCTGGAGGCGGGCCGAACCAGAGGCGATGGGGCCGGATACTGGCCCTCGTGACCGTCACGGTGGGTGTCCTGCGACTGGGTGATTGTCTTACGGTGTGGAGTATCGACCTTGATCGGGACGCCTTCACCGGGGGAATTGAGGTCGCGCGGATGGCCCCGAATACGGCCCTCGCGTTCATTTTTTCAGGACTGGCCCTGCTGCTGATGAGCGAAGGCCGGGAAACGGGCTCCTGTCCGGCGCAATGGATGGCGCTTCCACCGCTGGGAATCGCCATCCTGGCGCTTCTGGGCTACTTCTATCACGCCGCCTCGTTCTACGCCGTGGCTTCGTTTGAACCGATGTCATTCCCCTCGGCAGTGTCATTCTGCTTACTGTCCCTCGGAATTCTGGCCTTGCATCCGGAACGAGGCCTCATGGCCCTTTTTGTCAGCGACAGCATCGGCGGGGTCATGGCGCGGCGTCTGCTGCCGGCGAGCCTGCTGGTCTTGTCGTTGGCGGGTTGGTTGCGACTCCAGGGCGAGCACAGGGGCCTGTATGATCTGGAGTATGGGTTGTCCCTGTTCACCGCAACCAACGTCTTCATGATTGCCGCGCTGATCCTGTGGGTGGGGCGGCAGATGGCGCGCATCGATGACGCGCGGCTGGCGGCCTCCGACGAACTGCGGAAGGCTCGCGACGAGATGGAGCGGCGTGTGGGGGAACGAACGCGTGACTTGACGCAAGTGGTGGATGAACTGCGGCAAGGCGTCACGATTCTCGCCGCCAGCGCCCGCGACATCATGGCGGTGACGAGCGGCATGGCGACGGGGTCTGACGACATCACCTCGGCCCTGGCCGCGACGGCCTCGACGGTCGAGGAGATGAGGCAGATGGCCCACGTGACCAGCGATCATGCCGGACAGGTCGCGGAGAGTTCGCGCCGTGCCGCGGGCATGTCGGCGTGCGGCAAGATGGCCACGGAAGGCACGATTGAAGGGATGCACCGCATCGTAGGCGAAATGACGGCGATCGACGGCTGTATGAGCCGGTTGCGCGAGCAGGCCCGTACCATCGGCCAGATCATTACCGCGGTGGATGATCTGGCGGCCCAATCCAACCTGCTGGCCGTCAATGCCGCCATTGAGGCCGCCAAGGCAGGGGAACAGGGCAAGGGTTTCGGGGTTGTGGCCCGGGAGGTCAAGCATCTGGCGCAACAGTCCAAGCAGGCGACCCAGCAAGTCCGTGCCGTTCTGGGTGAGATCCAGAAGGCGGCAAGGGCGGCGATGGCGGCGACGGAGCATGGCCGCGTGGTGGTCGAGGAGGGGGGCTCCCAGTCCGTGCGCGCCGGTGAATCCATCGAGGCCCTGGCCTCGATCCTGGCGGAGGCCGTGCGGGCGTCCGAGCAGATCGCCGCTTCCCTGCGGCAACAGAGGGCGGGGGCGGATCACGTGGCGGAAGCGATGGCGAAAATGCATGAGGTCAGTGTCGGCTACGCGAATGGAACCGCGAGATTGAAATCAGCCGCGCATAATCTGGATGATCTGGGGCAGCGGCTCAAGACCATCGCCGATGGGCGGAGTGCCTAGCAAAGACGTGCCATGAGCAACCAGCAGGACGAGTTTCTTCAGGCGCTGCGGGCGGCCTTTGTGACCGAAGCGGCGGATCATCTCGAAGCCCTGTTCAAGGGGTTGTTGGAGATGGAGAAGACGCCCGATCCTGAGCGTCAGTCCTCGCTTCTGGAGACGATCTGCCGTGAGGCGCACAGTCTGAAGGGTGCCGCGCGGGCGGTCAATCTGACCGATATCGAGGGGGTCTGCCAGTCGCTGGAGAGTGTGCTGGCCTCCTGGCGGCGGCGTGAGACCGCCCCGTCGTCCCACGGTTACGATGTGGTGCATCGGACGCTCGACACGCTGCGCACGATGGTGGAGACGACGGGCGAAGTGAGCCCCGCGCAGGTGGCTGATCTCAAGGCGAAACTGGCGGGGGTGTTGACCAACGGCCGGGCGAAAAAGCCCGACCGGAAAGTCCCGGAAGGGGCGGCTGAGCCTGTGAGTATGCCCTCGGCCCCGGTTCCCGCTCCTGAGAAGGCGGCCACGATGGAAACCGTGAGGCTGCCGTCCGCCCGGCTGGAACGGCTACTGCTCAATCTCGAGGAACTCCTGGCGCTGCGCTTGTCCATGCGCCGGTCCGTTCACGAACTGCACCAGTTGAGTGCCGGGCTGGAACGATGGAAACGGGAGTATGTCAAGGTGGTACCGGCGATCCGGGGGTTGCGGAGCACCGAGCTCCCGGCCGGGGAAAGCCTGCCGTCGGGGCTCCAGGAACTGGTGGACTTCATGGAACGACAGCAGGCGTTTCTGAAGCCGGCTGAGGGGACCCTGCTGGCCCTGGGCCGGTCCGCCCAGCGCGACCAGCATGCCCTGGAGATGCTGGTCGATAATCTCATCGGGGAGTCGAAACAGTTGCTGATGCTTCCGTGCAGCACCCTGTTGGGCATGCTGCCGAAACTGGTGCGCGATCTTTGCCACGATCAGGGCAAGGAGGCCGATATCGACATCAAGGGTGCCGAGCTCGAAATCGACAAACGGATCCTGCAGGAATTGAAGGATCCGGTGATTCATCTGGTTCGGAACAGCGTCGATCACGGGATTGAAAAGCCCGGCAAACGGACCGAGCGGGCCAAGTCGCCGCGGGGGAGCATCACGGTCGCGGTCCTGCCGATGGAGGGGGGCAAAGTGGAGCTCCGCATCGGGGACGACGGGGCCGGCATCGAGGTCGACAAAGTGAAGGCCTCGGCGGTGCGCCGCAGGGTGATTTCAGCGGAGACCGCGAAACGACTGACGCCCGGCGAGGCGCTCGAACTGATCTTCCGGTCCGATGTCTCCACGAGTCCGATGGTGACCGAACTCTCGGGGCGCGGACTGGGCCTGGCGATTGTGCAGGAACGGGCGGAAAAACTGGGCGGGCGCGTGCATGTCGAGACGACGGTGGGGAAGGGAACGACCTTCCGGGTGGTCGTGCCGTTGACGCTGGCCACCTTTCGCGGATTGCTGATCGAAGCGGGCGGAGGGCATTTCATCATTCCCTCCGCCCACATCGAGCGCGTGTTGCGCCTTCGCCCGAACGGCATCGCGACCGAGGGGAACCGGTTGTTCATCACGGTGGAGGGGCGCAGCGTCCCGCTGGTCAGGATCGAGGAGGTACTCGGGCTGCGCCGCAGCGAGAGCCCGCCGCGGGAGGCGAATGCGTTCCTCCCGGTGCTGGTGCTGGTCTCGGGCGAAAAGCGCGTGGCCTGTGCCGTGGATAACGTGCTGACGGATGAGGAGGTTCTGGTCAAGCCGCTGACCCGCCCGCTGCTGCGGGTGCGGAATGTCACCGGGATTACCGTGCTGGGATCGGGGAAGGCGGTCCCCGTCCTGAACGCCGTGGATCTCGTGAAGTCGGCGATGCGAAGCGCGATGAACCGGACCGGTGGGGGCGATTCCCCGCTGGAGCCAGAGACTCATCCCAAACGGATTCTGGTGGTGGAGGATTCGATCACCGCCCGCATGCTGATCAAGAACATTCTCGAATCGGCCGGTTACCAGGTGAAAACCGCCGTGGATGGGCTGGAGGCGATGGAGTTCCTGAACGCGGACGAATTCGAGGCGGTCGTCTCCGATATTGAGATGCCGCGCCTGAACGGGTTCCGCCTGACGGAACAGATTCGTGCCGATCCGCGGCTGGCGCAGAAACCGGTGGTGCTGGTCACGGCGCTTTCCTCCCGGGAGGATCGCGAACGCGGCATGGAGGTGGGGGCCAACGCCTACATGGTGAAGAGCGATTTCGACCAAAGCGACTTGCTGAAGGTCTTGAGAAAGCTGGTGGTGCCATGAGTCCCGACAAAACGAAGATTCTGGTGGTGGAAGATTCCCCGGTGGTTCAGATGCTGCTGGTTCATCTTTTCAAGATGGATCCCGGCTTCGAGGTGGTGGGGGTGGCGAACGATGGAGAGGAAGGCGTGGCAAAGGCGGCGCAGTTGAACCCGGATGTGATCCTGATGGACATTCAGATGCCGCGGATGAACGGGTACGAGGCTACGCGCCGGATCATGGCCACCCACCCGGTGCCCATCGTCATCTGCAGCGCGCACCTGCCGGAGGACGTCACCAGGACGTTCCAGGCGATGGAGGCGGGGGCGGTGGCCCTTGCCGACAAACCGGTGGGAATCGGGCATCCTGATTTTCAGGCCATGGCACAGAAACTGGTGGAGACGGTCAAGCTGATGTCGCAAGTGCGGGTGATCACGCGGTGGCCCCGGCGGGAGGCGAAGGCCGTGCCGGCGCCGGCTGTCCTGTCCCTCCCGGGCCCCCGGGTTGACCTTAAGCTGGTGGCCATGGGCGCCTCCACGGGAGGTCCCGTGGCCTTGCAGACGATCCTGAGGCAACTGCCCCGGTCGCTGCCGGTTCCGATCCTGGTTGTGCAACACATTGCCGCTGGTTTCGTAAAGGGAATGGCTGAATGGCTTGGCGAAACCTCGGGATGGCCGGTCAGCCTGGCGGAGAACGGCATGGTGCCGGCGCCGGGCCACGTTTACCTGGCACCGGATGACTGTCATCTGGGCGTGAACGCCATCGATCGGCTGGTGCTGAACAAGGGCGAGCTTGAAAACGGGGTTCGGCCGGCCGTCTCCTTTCTTTTTCGGACGGTGGCCGAGGTCTACGGGGCTCGGGCGGCGGGAGTCCTCCTGAGCGGGATGGGCCGGGACGGGGCCGAGGAACTGAGGCTGATGCGGGCCAGGGGCGCGGTGACGATCGCTCAGAACGAGGAGACATCGGTGGTTCACGGCATGCCGGGCGAGGCGATCAGTTTGGACGCCGCCGTGCATGTGCTTTCCCCGGAAGGCATCTCCAACCTGCTTTCAGCGCTGACCCGGGGCGTGTGAGCGCGCGTCAGTCGCCGGTCGGGGCCGGAATCCCGAGGCGGGACGCGGCCGTGGCGAGATCGATTCCTTCCACCAGAATTCGTTTCTGACGGCCGGTTTCGCCTGTCAGAAGGCTGAGGCTCCGTTCGGGGACCTTGAGCAGCTCCGCCAGGTATTCAACCAGGGCGGCGTTGGCTTTGCCGTCCACCGGCGGCGCGCGCAAGCGGATCTTGAGGGCATCGCCGTGAAGGCCCTGGATACCGGCCTTTGAGGCCCGGGGTGTGGCGTGAATACTCAGGATGATGCCGCGTGGCGTTTGGGTGATCCAACTCATGCAGGTATTGTGCAAAGCGGGGAGCGGAACGGCAAGCGAGAACAGGAAGACGCGGATCGGGCTGTGAAAGAACTTGAACACAGGCGGTCCAAAATCGTATCTTATTCAGGTTTTTTTGGGGGCTAAGAGGAAAAAGGTTGGGGAGCACATGTTTTCCCCGGCATCAAGCAAGGAGAATAGGACTATGGCTGGCAAGAAGATGATCATGGTGGACGGCAACCAGGCGGCGGGAGCAATCGCCCACGCCACCAACGAAGTATGCGCGATTTATCCGATTACGCCGTCCTCACCCATGGGTGAGCAGGCGGACGAACTCAGTGCGGCAGGCGTGAAGAACATCTGGGGGACGGTTCCCGCGGTGGCGGAACTGCAGTCCGAAGGCGGCGCCAGCGGTGCCGTTCACGGCGCCCTGGCTTCCGGCGCCCTGACCACGACGTTCACGGCCTCGCAGGGCTTGCTGCTCATGATCCCCAACATGTACAAGATCGCCGGGGAACTCACGAGCACGGTGTTCCACGTGACCGCCCGCTCACTGGCCTGCCAGGGGTTGTCCATCTTCGGCGATCACTCGGACGTCATGGCGGTCCGCCAGACCGGATGGGCGATGCTGGCCTCCACCAACGTGCAGGAAGCGGCGGATATGGCCCTGATTGCCCAGGCCGCCACGCTTGAATCACGCATCCCGTTCGTTCATTTCTTTGACGGTTTCCGCACCTCGCACGAAGTCCAGAAGATCGAGGAAATCTCCCGCGATGTCATCCGCGAGATGATTTCGGACGACCTGGTCAACGCCCATCGTCGCCGCGCGCTGTCGCCCGACCGGCCGTGTATCCGGGGCACCGCCCAGAATCCTGACGTCTACTTCCAGGGCCGCGAGACGGTCAACAAGTACTATACCGCCGCGCCCGCCATTGTGCAGAAGCAGATGGACAAGTTCGCGAAGCTGACCGGACGGCAGTACAAGCTGTTCGACTATGTCGGCGCGCCCGATGCCGAGCGCGTGCTCGTGATCATGGGCTCCGGTTGCGACACCGCGCACGAGACGGTCGATGCCCTGCTGGCCAAGGGCGAGAAGGTGGGCGTGCTCAAGGTTCGCCTGTTCCGTCCGTTCGATATCAAGTCCTTTGTCAGCACGTTGCCGTCGACGGTCAAATTCATCGCCGTGCTCGATCGCACGAAGGAGCCCGGCTCCATCGGCGAACCGATGTACGAGGATGTGCGGACCGCCATCGGTGAGGCTCAGAGCGAGAAGCTGATGCAGACCAAGTTCTATCCGCTCGTGCTGGGCGGCCGTTACGGGTTGGGCTCGAAGGAATTCACGCCGGCCATGGTGAAGGCCGTCTTCGACAACCTGACGGGCGAGAAGAAGAATCACTTCACGATCGGCATCAACGACGATGTGACCCGGACCAGCCTGGCCTTCGACGAGAACTGGCATGTGGACCATGACGGTCGTTTCGAAGCCATGTT
Source organism: uncultured Verrucomicrobiota bacterium (assembly GCA_964404035.1). GTDB lineage: Bacteria > Verrucomicrobiota > Kiritimatiellia > CAIKKV01 > CAITUY01 > CAMBRF01. Next base: position 40,318 of record CAYOIT010000013.1, read on the forward strand.
CTACGGTCTCGGTTCGGATGGAACGGTCGGGGCGAACAAGAACTCGATCAAGATCATCGGCGATGACACCGATTTCTCGGCGCAGGGCTATTTCGTCTACGATTCGAAGAAAGCCGGCGCCATCACGGTTTCGCATCTGCGGTTCGGCCCCGGTCCGATTCGCAGCCCGTACCTGTGCACCAAGGCGGATTTTGTGGCCTGCCACAACTTCTCCTTCGTCGAGAAGTACGATCTTCTGGCCAATGCCAAGAAGGGCGCCACGTTCCTCCTGTCCAGCCCCTATGGCAAGGATGAGGTCTGGAACCACCTGCCCGATGAGTTGGAACAGAAGATCATCGACAAGCAGATCAAGCTCTACGTGATCGATGCCATCAAGCTGGCCGGCGAACTCGGGCTGGGCGCGCGCATCAACACGCTCATGCAGACCTGCTTCTTCAGCATCTCCGGTGTTCTGCCGGCGGACGAAGCGGTCGAAGGCCTGAAGAAAGCGATCCGGAAGAGTTACGGGCGCAAGGGCGAGGACGTGGTTCAGAAGAACTTCAAGGCCGTCGATGCCGCTGTGGCGGCGATCCAGGCGGTCACCGTTCCGGCCAAGCCGTCCGGCAAGGTCAGGATGCCGCCGGTTGTGGGCGCCGATGCCCCTGAATTCGTCAGGACCGTAACGGCCACCCTGATGAGCCAGAAGGGCGACAGCCTGGCGGTCAGCCAGATGCCCGAGGATGGGACCTGGCCGACGGCCACGACCCAGTACGAGAAGCGCAATATCGCGGTCGAGATCCCCGAGTGGCATTCGGACCTCTGCATCCAGTGCGGCCAGTGCTCGCTGGTTTGTCCCCATGCCTCCATCCGCGTGAAGGCCTATGATCCCAAGGAACTGGCCAGTGCGCCGGCAACGTTCAGGTCTTCCGATGCCAAGGGCAAGGAATTCGCGGGCCTGAAGTTCACCGTGCAGGTGGCTCCCGAGGATTGCACCGGTTGCGGCGCCTGCGTCTGGAACTGCCCGGGCCGCGAAAAGGACAAGACCACGAAGGCGGAGACGGGCCGGCGCGCCATCACTATGGTGCCCCAGCTTCCGCTGCGTGAGAAAGAGGCGGAAAACTTCAAGTTCTTCCTCGCGATCCCGGAGACCGATCCCAAGCTGTACAAGAAGGAGACCGTCAAGGGCAGCCAGATGGTGAAGCCGTTGTTCGAGTTCTCGGGTGCTTGCGCGGGATGCGGCGAGACGCCGTACATCAAACTGCTGACCCAGTTGGCGGGCGATCGGCTGTACATCGCCAATGCCACGGGCTGCACGTCCATCTACGGGGGTAACCTGCCGACCACGCCCTATACGGTGCGTGACGACGGCCGGGGCCCCTGCTGGGCCAACTCGCTGTTCGAGGACAACGCCGAGTTCGGTTACGGCATGCGCCTGGCGGTGGACAAGTTCAACGAATACGCCACGGAACTGCTGGAGAAGATGATCAACGGTGACTGCACTGGCGCGAAGATCGAAAAGGATCTTCTGGTGGCCATCAAGGACGCGGATCAGTCGACGCAGGCCGGGATCGAAGATCAGCGCGCCCGCGTGAAGGTGTTGAAGGACCGGTTGGCGGCCTGCACCTGCGGGGCCTGCGCTCAACTGGCGCCGGTGGCTGATTACCTGGTGCGGAAAGCCGTCTGGGTCATCGGCGGCGACGGCTGGGCCTATGACATCGGCTACGGCGGACTGGATCATGTGCTGGCGTCCGGCCGGAACGTCAAGGTGCTGGTCGTGGACACGGAAGTCTACTCCAACACGGGCGGCCAGGCTTCGAAGTCGACGCCCATGGGAGCGGTGGCCAAGTTTGCCGCGGGCGGCAAGCCGAGCATGAAGAAGGATCTGGGCATGATCTCGATGACCTACGGGAACATTTACGTGGCGACGGTGGCGTTGGGCGCCAATCCCTCGCAGTGCGTGAAGGCGTTTGCCGAGGCGGAGGCGTATGACGGGCCCGCGATCATCATCGCGTACTCGCACTGTTTCGCCCACGGCATCGACATGACCTCCGGCATGCAGGGGCAGAAGGACGCGGTCGCTTCGGGACACTTCCCGCTGTACCGCTATAACCCCGAGCTGTCGGCGCAAGGGAAGAACCCGTTGACCCTGGACAGCAAGTTGCCGACCATGAAGTTCAGCGAACACGCCATGAAGGAAAACCGTTTCCGCGTGTTGAAGCAGATGAATCCTGAGCATGCCGACGCCCTGATGGCGAAGGCCGACAAGCTGATCCTGGCCAAGTACGATCTCCTGACCAAGCTGGCAGGACTCGCCCCTTGCTCGGGTGAGGCTCCGGTGCCGGTCGCTCCTGCCCAAAACGCGTAAGCGTGAGGGTTTGGATAAGTAGCAGAGAGGGCACCCTTGCGGGTGCCCTCTTTTTTTGAATGACCCCGGGGTGTCTCCATGTCTCTGCCCTTGCAACGTATGAACGCCCAGCCGAAGGCCTATTCGACGGCCGAGGAAATTGCCAGCAGCGTGACCCACGGAATCGGCTTCCTCCTGGCGGTGGCGATGCTGTCGGTGATGGTCGTGTTTGCCGCCCTGCGCGGCACCGTGTGGCACGTGGTGGCGTGCGCCCTGTATGGGAGCACCCTGACTCTGCTCTATGCGGCCTCAACCCTGTACCACAGCCTGACCTCGGAGCGGGCGAAGGCGGTTCTCAAGATCATTGACCATTCGGCGATATTCCTGCTGATTGCCGGGACCTATACGCCGTTTCTGCTGGTGCCCCTGAGGGGAGGGTGGGGCTGGTCCCTGTTCGGTGTGATCTGGACGCTGGCCCTCGTCGGAGTCGGGTTCAAGCTGGTCTTCACGGGCCGTTTCAAGCGGCTATCGACGCTGATCTATGTGGGGATGGGCTGGATCGTGGTCATTGCGATCCGTCCGCTTTGGATGCATCTTTCGATGGGCGGGCTGATCTGGCTCGTGGCGGGCGGACTCTTCTACACCGCCGGGACGGTGTTCTATCTGAACCGGGGCATTCCCTTCAACCATGCCATCTGGCACGGGTTTGTCCTCGCCGGCAGTCTCTGCCATTTCGTCAGCGTGATGTTCTATGTGATTCTTTGAGAAGCCCTGGCAAGGGTCGCGACCAACTCCCTGCGGAACACGATCAGCAAGGGGAACAGTGTGGCCATGATCAGGAGGTAGGTTTCGGGCTCAGGGACCTCCATCCGGGAGGCGAAGGCATCGAGACCGTAGCGCTGGGCTGGGGGAACGTCGCAGCCGGCATAGGTGCGGCCGATGTAAACGCCGACCCAGTCAACGGTCGTGAGATCAAGCGTGAAGGCGGCCGCATCGGCGCCCGGCCCGCCCGCCCATCCCGCGGCGTAATCGAGACTCGCGCTGTAATCGGTCCAGACGGCCAACGCCGGCATCTCCAAGGCCAGGGACCAGACGCGCGACGACGACGCGAAATAGAGGGCGAGACTGTCGGGTTGGTAGTCCAGTGCCAGGAATTGGAAACTGATCGACTGGATGCCCGCCGCCACGTAGTCGCCGGTGAATCCTCCAGCGGCCCCCGGTCCGGTTCGAATGATGTCGTCCTGGTTCGGCAACGGCACGGTCGCCTCCGCGAACGAGATGCTCAGGTACTGGGCGTTGTTCGCGAGTGTCGCGCCGCCCGGGATCGTGTTAACCCACCCGCTCACGTCACCCGCCTGGTCCCAGCCCTCGAACACAATGGGGCTGGCTCGCAAGTCGGGGCCGTTCAGGGCGACCGCTGCCGCCAGCGTGGCGGTCAGCCGGACCGTGAGTCTGATAAACGCCGTGCTCTGCCTTATGTTCATGCTGTATCCTGGGCTCATGGCACCGGGTTATCGACGGTGATTCCGTAGTAATAGGGTCCGGCGCCCGTGGCTCCGGCATCCCAATAGACATTCACAGGCACGCGGGCCGGGATCGCCGTCTGCTGCGACACCCAGGGCTGCAGCAGGTTGGTCCCGCGCCAGAGGGTGTAGAGCCGGTCTTCGACCGAATACCAGGCCACCCCGAATCCCGGGCCGGAATCTGTGCTTTGGCTCGCACTCAGTGCCAGGACATCGGCTCGATCGAACGGGTCGGTCCCCGCCGCCGCCTCCGCGGCATTGCAGGCGCGGTCGCCGTCCGTATCCGCCGTTCCCCAGCCGGCCCCTTCCAGGGTGAAATCGGCGGCGAGGTACTGCTGGGCTGCCGTGCTGCCGCCGCGGTTCACCGTGAGGCCTGCCGACAGAATGCCCGCGCTGTCGCTCTGGAACAGGGCTTCCGTCTTCCAGGGACCGATCGTCCATCCCCGTACGTAGTTGACGGCCACAATGTACTGTTTCCAGATCCCCACGGACGGCAAGGGCAACGTCCTGTACCACTGCCTCCCGCTCCGGCAGTTCAGGCAAAGGCGGAGTTCGCCGGGGAGGCAATCGAGTGCCAGAAAGGAGAACGTGACATAGGAGACGGGGCGACACTCTTCCGGAAAGGCGGCCGGCGGATTTGTGGCGCCCACCACTACCGTTGACTCGGGCATGGGTGCGCCGTGCTGTGGACCAAAGGCCATGCTGAGGAGGCTGGACGACTGACGTGGCCCCGGATGTCCGAATGCGGACGTGCCGAAGAGCACCAAGGTCGCCGTCAAAGCCACGGCTCGGGTGTAGTGATAGGTCATGGTGTCGGTGCCTCATGCGGAGTCCAGACGATCCCGTTCGTTCCCCGATGTCTGTAAAAGTAGCCTTTCCCCGTTTCGAGCGAGAACTCGGCGAACTGGTTCAGGGTGCTGTCCCACCACCGGCCGTCGTAGTTCGTGTTCCCGAT
>CAYOIT010000013.1:45218-47730 GCA_964404035.1 uncultured Verrucomicrobiota bacterium
CATAGGACTGACCGGTCCAGACGGTCCTGGCCGCCTGGGCGGTCGGCGAACAACGTTTGACCCAGAAGGCCGCCGTTGGACCGATGGCCACGTCCGCATTCGTGTCCAGCCCCATGTCCCACCAATTGGTGCTGCCGTCCGGAAGGACCACCAGGAGGCATTCCTTCCAGGTGTTGTCCGGATTCGGGACATAGACCCTGTCGAAACAATCGACAAATTCCTGCCCGGCGGTCAGCCCCACGGCGAGTTGCCGGCCCAATTCCGCGTTCAGGTTATTCTCCGGTGGCGCCAGATTCACGGGAACGCCCAGGAGGCTCCATGTGCAGGCAAGCAACGTCGTTGGCACGATCATCGCGTAGTCGGGCGCGGCCGTATTGGTGTAGCTGAGGGCGCCGCATGATGAAGTGACCCGGTAGAAACGCTGTGTGGCGGTCGGGATGACCCCATGATCGGTCCATACCTCGATTCCTGACGCGTCATTGGTAAACGTGGCCAGGGTGGTCCATACAGTAGAGGAGGACTCCGCCCCGAGAAGGCGACAGGTCCGGTTGCTGCCCCGATCAAAGATCACCTCGACATCGTTCGGGCCGCTCCGTCGGACCTCCATGATGTGCAGGTAACGGGTTGCGTCGTTCGGCGCGGTGCCGCTCACGTACTCATCCCGATTACTGACTCCATCGCCGTCGGCATCGGTAGCGGCATCGCCCGCCGAGTTGGGGTTCAGACCGTACCGATCCTCCCACCAGTCAGGCATGCTGTCGTGGTCCGCATCCGCGTTGACGTCGGTCTCGACCGTCGCGCTATCATCTTCGCCCTGAATCTGGTTGTCCGGCGTGGAATCGGGATCAGAAAGGTCGCTGGCGATGATTTCCGCCGCGTGCACGGCCGTGCCGGGAACACCGACCGCTGCTGTGAGGTGCAACACGGCTCGCCCGCCGGCGGGCAGGGTGGCGACCGTCCACACGCCATCCGTGTAGGTGCCCGCGCCGTCATCCGATACGTAGTGGACGACATTGGTCGAAACGAACTGATCCCGCACGCGGACTCCTGTGGCGGTGTTCGGGCCGGCGTTCGAGACGGTGAGCGTGTAAAAAACACCTTCGCACGAGCAGTCTTCGGCGCTGGGGTTGTCCGCCAGGAGTTCCAGCGAGAGATCGGCCTCAGGCAGGGTTGGCAGACTGATACTCTCGCCGTTAAAGGTAAGGTCCCTTCCTGCCAGGGCCCTGCCTTCCATTGTGCAACTGGTATCCATCGTGATATCGACGGCGGCCATCAGCGTTCCCTTGAAGACGGAGAATGTTCCAAGAGTCGCCGAAGAGCCTACCTGCCAGAAGACGTTCGCGGCCTGCGCACCGCCCGTCAGGATGACCTGGCTGTTCCCCGCCCCGGCGGCGGTGGTCAGCGTGGAGGCCATCTGGAAGATCCAGACCGCATTCGGGTCGCCACCGGCGTCGAGGGTGAGGTCGCCCGTAATCATCAGCGAACTCGAGGACCAGTAGAGGCCGGGGGCGAGGGTTTGCGCGGCGATATTGCCAGCCACTGTGATTCGATCTACAGATCGGGCGGCGGCGTCATCATAGGCCGCGGCCAGATCGACCTTGGACGTGCTTAGCAGCTCGGGATCGACCACCGAACCTGCCGGACCGGTGGCATCGATGGCGTAGATCAGGCCGTTGACTTGATTGGTGATTAGGCCGGTGATGCTTGAACCTGTACCGGGACTCAGGCCGACATCCCCACTGATGGTGCCGCCCCCTGTTGAACTGATGGCGCGTCCGGCGAAAATCGCAAAATGGGCTGCCGATCCCAGGTCAACGGGTGCCGGACCTGATGCGGCCAATGTCAGGCAGGGGAGCATCATGGCCACCGCGGCCATCATCAGCCCATCGCGGATGTGTTGGGTTCGGTTCAATTGAGGTTCCCGTGAAGCGTTCGCCTTGATCCGATCGCCGCCACTGTAGCCGACCGGGTGGAACGTCTCGATGGGGTTTAACCCTACCATCCCAGTGTTCTTCCCGGGGATTCAGGAGCATCACGACCAGTTATCTCACTTCACAGGGATCCGCCTGTAGCCGGCGACGGGCAGGAAGCCCATACCGCGCATAGGCTGGCGATCCGATCAACATAAAAAAGCCATCCGTTTCCGGATGGCTTCTCCCCCCGTGACTAGCTCTCTTGATTTCGGGTCATATCATACCCGGCTTCTTGGGGGAATGTGTCAAGGAAATGCCAAAACAATGCAATATTTCTGCAAAGAATGCGTCGGGTCGGAGGTCAGAGGTCACTGGTCAGTAGTCATGGGTCATTGGTCAATGGTTTCTGCTGACCCGGCCGTGTTGAACTTCCATTGATACGGTTCGGCAATACCCGGTAAGAGCATCTGGCCGCGGCCCAGTGTGGTGCAGCGGTTGCCAACCTCACTTGCCTGGTGGCGATCGCCTCCACTTTCACCTCCCCGAACGATCTGCCCCTTAATCTGCCGACAACCACATACCAGGACGAAAAGAAGCCC
>CAYOIT010000014.1:0-23119 GCA_964404035.1 uncultured Verrucomicrobiota bacterium
AAAATATGACATTAAACAAAATGTCCGTCAAATAGTAAAAGTATGGATATTGATGGTGATGTCTTACTTTTGTGGAGCGGCGACGGTCAAGACAGAGGGGGTAATTTGGACTTACGCGGCAGGTGCCTGAAGGATATAGTCGATCTCGGCATTGCTGCCCCTGGCCTCCCTGTGCCAGTAGTAGAGGGCGGATTTCAGAGGCGAGGGGTGATTACCGATCAGTTCCAGTCCCGTAAAGACCTCGGCGAGGCTGCCTTTGTTCACGAGTTCCAAGTCGCCCGCCGTCAGGTGGCTCGGCACGTCCAGCCCGAGCAGCCGCTGGTGGATGCCGATGTCGAACAGAATCACCTTGAACTTCTTCTCGTCAATTTGGGCACCAAGCGGAATGCCACGGGCATGCGTGTGCATGACCCGGTACGCCAATGGGGGTCGAGAAGTAGCCGGCCAGTTTCTCGCGAATGCGGACGGGATTGCCCCTTCGCGTCTCGGCACTCCCACGTTTCCGCCAAGCCCATGCGGTGATTAAGGCTCCTAACGACAGTTGCCGATGCCACTCAAATCCCGCTTTCCGCTCTGCCGCGGTTCGTGGTACGTTCATCGCATGAATATCGACCACATATTGGCCGTGTTTAACCGCCATGAGGTTGGGTATTTGCTGATCGGGGGCGTGAACTTTCTGCTTCGGCACAAGCCCGTTCTCACGTTCGACGTGGACTTCTGGATCGAGGACAGCGCCTCGAACCGCCGACGTTGCGAACTAGCCTTGGCCGAGTTGGGCGCGGAATGGGGCCGGACCGAATCCGATTGGGGACCGGTGGCGGCGCTGCCGCCACGGTGGCTGGCACAACAACCCGTGTTCTGTCTGACCAGTCCCCATGGCGCCGTGGATATCTTTCGGTCGGTGCAAGGACTGCGGGAATGGGCGGCCTCCTACGCGACCTCTGTCTCAGGCCGCACCGCTGCCGGAACGGACTATCGAGGTCTATCCGACCAGGATATGCTTGCCTGCCAATTGAGTCTTCCCCCGGAGTCCCGAAAGAACGACAGAATCCAGGAGTTGCAGAAAGGGAGCGCGACCGATGGATAAGCTCCTGCAACAGGAAGAACTCAAGCGTGACCGGCATTGGGATGCGCGGGAAAAGTGGCGCCTGATCCTCGAGGCCATCGCCTGGGCGGAAGCCCAAGCGACCGTCCGTCGCAACACACCCCGGCGCTGCCTGGCCGAGCAGGCCCGGAAGCTGCGGGCGACCCAGACTTATAGGACGGTTGAAACCACTGGCGGAGGAGGGATTCAATAATGGATGGCTACAAAGACCTAACCACCCGTCTGGCGCGGGGATGGAACACCTGGCATGTCAAGAGCATGCTGACGCATGTCCTGCTTCCCGAAGGCATGGCGTTGCAGTGCGGCCTCAAGGAATACCGCGGGGGAACGCATCTGCGCGAGGTGCTGAAAGGGCCGGTGGACATCGTGCCGGGGTTGCGTTCGTATGATGGCGCCTACACGGATCTGACCCTGAACTGGGAAGGCATCAGACTCCGTATCCAAACCGGACTTGATGGCGAAGACCTGGTGTTGCTGGCAACCCCTTTGGAGATGCAGAAGCAACCCGCCCTGCTGACGGTCGAAGGCGGAATGTTGTGGAATCGGCCCGGTGCGTGGCGGCTGGACGGACCCGTGTTGCATGGCGAAGCCGGTTCCCGGCGAGTGGATGTTTTTGCCACGGTGCCTTCCGTGATCGAGCCGCATTGCTGGGCCCTGACGCCGTATCTCGCCCTGCGCTTAGCCGGTCCGGTGGGACTGAGCACGGGACGAGCCCGTAGCGTAGGGGAGATCGAGGCGGTGCTGGCGCTCCAACGCGCCCGGGTGGAATCCAAGGCGGTGGCCTTCGGCGAATTGGCCGAGGTGTACCGCGCCGCTCGCGCCAGTCTGGCGTGGAACACGATCTACGACCCGCTCAAGGACCGGGTGATCACGCCGGTCACCCGCACGTGGTGCAGCCAGGGATGGGTTCTGTTCGAGTGGGATACCTACTTTGCGGCCTACATGTTCAGCCTGGATTGCCCTGAACTGGCGTTCGCCAATGCCGTGGCGATCACGAACGAAATGACCGGGCAGGGTTTTGTGCCGAATGTGGCGTCGGCCAACGGGTTCTACAGCTGCGACCGATCCGAGCCGCCGGTGGGCGCCTGGGTGTGTCGCGAGCTCTACCGGCGCCACCCTGAGCGCTGGTTTCTCGATGCCGTGTACCCGAATCTCCTGCGGTGGAATCGCTGGTGGTGGGAAACCCGCCGCAACCGGGTGAACCTGCTCTCCTGGGGGTCCACCCCTTATGAACCGGTGCTGGACGCCTACTGGGAGAAGACCGGCGTTAATGAGCGCTTTGGCGCCTCGCTTGAATCCGGCCTGGATAACTCGCCGATGTATGATGACGTGCCGTTCGATGCGGCGACCCACCTGCTGCAACTCTGGGATGTCGGGTTGAACGGGCTTTATGTCGCCGATTGCGAAGCGCTCGCGGAGATGGCCGAGGCGTTGGAACGCGGGGCGGAAGCCGCGGAACTTCGTGCGCGGGCGGAGGCCGTACGGACCGCCATGCGCGAGCGGTTATGGGACGAGGCGTCCGGCTTCTTCCTGAACCGGCGCAGCGACACGGGTGAATTCAGCCATCGGGTTGCGCCCACGAATTTCTATGCCTTGCTGGCCCGGGCGGCCACACCGGCACAGGCGGACCGGATGGTGCGTGACCACCTGTACAATCCGGCTGAGTTCTGGGGCGAATGGGTGCTGCCCTCCATCGCGCGCAACGATCCGGCCTATCCCGAGCAGAGCTACTGGCGGGGCCGCGTCTGGGGCCCGATGAACTTCCTGACCTACCTCAGTCTGCGGGAGTACGATCTACCCCAGGCCCGTCAAGACCTGGCGGAGAAATCGAAAGCGCTGCTGCTTAAGAACTGGCAGGCGCACGGTCATGTTCTGGAGAACTACAATGCGGAGACCGGTGACAACACCGTGGCCGCCGGCAAGATGGGCGGGGATTCGTTCTACTACTGGGGTGGATTGCTGGGAACCATCGCGTTGATGGAAGCCGGTCAGTATAGCGCTTGAGTCCAAACATGAATAGCGAGCGTGCGATGACCAACCGGGATCGTCTGTTCGCCGCCCTCAACGGCGAGAGTAGCGATCATGTCCCGGTGTGGCTGCTGTTCCCTTATCATTCCACGGGCTACTACGTTGACGTTCGAACGGCCCCGGCCTACCAGCCGGTCTTCGAAGCCTCAAAGCGTCTGGCCATCATGCTGAACCGCCGCAATCTGGGGGTGACGCGGCATACGCCGGAAGTGGTGCTCCGCCATGAAACGGTGACCGACGGGGCTCAAACCATCCGGCGCGACGTGTTGACCTACAAGGGGCGTTCGCTGACCAGTGAGGTTCGCCAAGGGCCGGAAGGAACGGTAGTGTTCAAGTTCCTGCGGTCAGACGAGGATCTGGAGTTCTTCTGTTCACTGCCCGTGTTGCAGGATAAGAGCGCCATCGAGGCCGCGCTGGAGGCTCAGATGGCCCGGTACCGCCGGGAGCAAGCGGAGTTCCCCATCGAAAACGGGGCGATGATGCTCGACTTGGGCGAACCGGTGGGGTCGGTCTATCACCTCTCGAGTCTGGATGAGTACCCGATCTGGTCGCTGACACACAACGATCTCATCGTTGATTTTCTGCGCCGGGAAATGGAACGACTTCGACAGGTCTATCGGTTCTGCCTCGAACGGAATCTGGCGGATGTTTACTTCCTGGTCGGCAGTGAGCTGGCGTCGCCACCCCTGGTCAGCCGTGCGACCTTTCAGCAGTGGATCGTCCCGTTTGCCAGCGAGTTGATCGAGATGATTCACGCATACGGCAAAAAAGCCATTCAGCATTACCATGGACAGATTCGAGAGATTCTGCCCGATTTTCTGGCCATGGCGCCGGATGCCTTGCACACGATCGAGGCGCCGCCGATAGGGAACTGTACCTTCACCCAGGCCTACGAGGCGCTGGGTGATCGCATCACCCTGATTGGCAACATCCAATACGATGATTTTCGAAGCATGCCGCCGGAGCAAATGGCGGCTGCCGTGCGGGGGGTCCTGGAGGAATGTCGCGGTCGCCGGTTGATCCTATCGCCGTCCGCGGGTCCCTTCGATCCCGCCCCCCCGGCACGACTGGCCGAAAACTATCACGTCTTCATGCGCACGGCGTGGGAATACGGGCCATGGGCGATAGCATGAGCGACAGCCGCCATAGGGGCGGCCTGCTCGGCCCCATCGCCCTGATGGATGCGGGGGGGGCTATGACACGAAGGCATTCGCGGCGGGCAAGGTACTGCCCGCCGTACAGTAGGCCGGGCGGTACGTCGCCTGGCATTGGCGCAATCGTGAGTCGAGGAAAGGTCAATAAGCAACACTGTTACAACCCTGGTTCAACGAAGCGAAACTCGGCATCTTCATCCACTACGGCATTTATGCCGTGAAGGGGATTCCTATGAGGACTATATGGCGCAGTGCGCCGGGTTCACCGCGGCCAACTACGACCCGGTGGCCTGGGCCCGCCTCTTCAAGGAAGCGGGTGCTCGCTATGCCATCCTGACCACCAAACGGTCAACGACTCGTGGGGCTATCAAGTCCAGGACCACAATGAGAAGTCGGTGGATCGCATTGTCCGCATACTTTGCGAATGCATGAGCCTGGGCGGCAACCTGCTGCTGGACATCGGCCCCACGGCCGGCGGGGCGATCACTCCGCCGCAGGCCGAGCGGCTGCGGGGACTGGGGGCCTGGATCAGCAAGCACGAGGAAGCGGTTTATCCCACGCAGGAAGGCCTTCCCGTCGGGCACTTCCACGGGCCGACCACACTGTCGAAGGATCGGAAGACCCTTTACCTCTATGTGTTCGAGAAGCCGCGCCAGGAAATCGCCGTGAAGGGCTTGTTCACGAAGGTCAAGTCCGCCCGGGTGGTGGGTTCAGGCTCCGAATTGAAGTTCGAAGTCAACGGCGGTGCCGCCTGGGTCAACATCCCTGGCATTCTCTATATCGAGGTGCCCGAGCAGTTGCTGGACGACACTGCGACGGTGATCGCCGTGGACTTTGAGAAGGAACTGGAGATCTATCACGGCCCCGGCCAGGCGTCGGCGGCGCGGACGCGGGCGTGCCATACCGCCGTTTCCCTTGTTTTCCGGCTCTCAGCATGACAATCTCGGCCCCTTAATAGAGGCACACGAAGACGAACCACGCTTTGGGCCATACTGTTGCATGGGCTACTGCCTACGGGGACTGGGAGAAAAAATGTATCGCTCAATTACAATGATCATTCTGATTCTAGTTGCGACTTTTGCCTGTTTCAGCGTTTCCGCGCGAGAAGCGCCGGCTTTTCTGCTTAATTCGCGCGACACTGTGGTGGTGCTGGGTGACAGCATCACTGCGGATGGGCGGTACACCCAACTGGCCCAGGATTTTGTCGATGCCAAATATCCGGAACGGCAGATTCGCTTTGTTTCTGCCGGGGCCTCCGGCGATACGGTGCGGGGTTCATTGCGACGGTTGGAAAAACAGGTGTATGCCTGGAAACCTGATTGGGTGCTAATCAACCTTGGCATCAATGACTTAGGCCATTTTTCGACAGAGGACTATCTGACGAATTACGAAGCGATGATTAACCGCATTTACCGGGACACCAAGGCAAAAATCGGCATTATGTCCTTCATCTATCCTTTTGTGGACAGCGATGGCAATTTCACAAAACACGAAGCCTTTATCGCCGGAATACAAGCCTTGGCAAGGAAATATAACTGCCTGTATATCCCCTGTTATGAAACGTTCAAGGCTGTCCGCCCGACTTTGCCGACCGGTGTCCGATACGCTGGCGATGCGGTTCATCCCAATCAACTTGGCTACTGGATCTTCGCGCAAAGCATTTTGAAAGCATTGAATTACCCTTTTGACGGTAAGCCGATAACCCGGGATATCCCCGTAACGCGTTTGTCAGCAGCAGGGTATCCTGATCAAGCAAGTTTAATCGGAATGAAAGTAATGGTGGCATTACCCAATCCGTTGAAGGTGACCATCACGAAATTTCAACCCAATACAACCACCGTGCCGCGTGCCGCCAACCCCGTTAATATCGACGGCCAATTGAAGGAGTGGAATTTGAGCAGTCCGATGGGTATCGACAACCGTGAACAGCAGTCCGGCGGCGTGATTAAATGGGGACAGGACGCTCAGGCGGCGAAAGCCTATACCTGTTACGATGACAAGGCGTGGTATTTTGCCATTGCAGTGGAGACTCCGGTGGTGGTGAACACACCGGCCTCGACCAGTATCATTCGCGACTGTATAGAGTTGCATGTGGATTTGCGCAGTCCTGAGGAGAAAGCGAAATATGGCCTTCAAGCGCCGAATTTCCTGGCGAATCATTACGGGCACGTCGTTCAATATCTACTGGCTCCGGCAACGGCAGCCTCTCCGATGACCTGGATTGATAAAGGCTCCGGCGATGCAACTATGCTGACCGGGGTAAAAGTTGCCTCATCATTGAATAACACCGGTTATATCATTGAGCTATCGGTGCCGGCCGCACAATTCCCCGGCGGAGCCATTACTCCCGATGCTGTCTATGGATTGGATATTACCGTGGACGATGTTGACCGCTTTGAAGACTGGTCAGAATTAACCCAAATGCGCTGGAGTGGTTCCCAACTGAGCTTCTTCAGCACGCTGGAATATGGGATGATGACCATAGGGAAGTGATGTTTCGCAAAAGAGCTGCGATGAGGTCGAAAGGTGCCGCATCGCGCGCTCAACCCAGAATCGGCCTCAGGAGGGCGGCCAGCTTCAGCGTTTGGGTCGCCCCGTCGGCAATGGTGGAGGATGCGACCGGGATGTCGCCGCGGAAGACGGTCACGCTGGCTCCCGATGACCAGGGATACCCCTCGTTCTTTTTTCTTCTACCCGCGGAACGTGTCTATTGTATAGTAACCAGCTGAGTGAGCGGCGGGAAGAATGGCCGCCAGATCAAACCGAGACAGGAGAGAAACAATGAAGCGGATGTGGTTGAGTGTGGCCATTGCAGTGATGGCCGTGCAGGGTTGGGCGGCGCCGTTCAGCGGTAAACAGGTGTCGACGGCGGCGACCTGGGTGGTCCATGCCGACTTGGAACAGCTTCGGCAGACGCAGATGGGGACGTTCCTGGTGACTCAGATGGGCCAGGGGCAGGCGGCCGACAAGATCGCTGCTTTCAGCGCTGTCTTTGGTTTCGATCCCCGCAAGGATCTGAAAACGATCACACTGTACGGCAAGTCGAAAGATCAGGCCCAAAGCGTGGTGCTGGCCGGCGGAACCTTCAATGAGACCCAACTGGTTACCCTGTTGAAGGCCAATGACTCCTATCAGACTTACACGTTCGGATCACACGTCCTTCATAGTTGGATTGATGACAAGAAGCCTGCGGAAGGGCGGCAGTATGGGGCCTTTCACCCCCTGGGTCTCGTCGCGATCAGCCATGGACGGGATATGCTTCAGGAAGCCTTGAGCGTCCTGGATGGCAGCCAGCCGTCACTCGACATCGCCAAAGCCTTTGGAACGGGAGTGCCGACGCAAGCTCCCTTCTTTATGGCGGGTGCGAATGTGGCGGGCATGGGCGACGCCAACCCGAATGCCGCGATGCTCAAGCAGGCCGACGCGGGTCAGCTGGCCTTCGATGAAAAAGGCAGCAATCTCGTGATCAATGTCATCGTGGCCACCAAGGATGCCCAGGCGGCGAGCAACATGCAGGCGGCGGCTCAAGGCATGATCGCCATTGCGCAGCTCGGTCAGGAGAGAAATCCGGGTATGGCTGAATTGGCCCAGGCGGCCCACGTCACCATGGAGGGCAAGACGGTGCACCTGGATGTCACCTATCCGGTGGTGAAGGCTTTGGCCATGATTGAGCAGGGAATGGCCAGGAAGGCTGAGCAGGCGGCCCGTCAAGGCGGCCCGCAAGTCCAATAATAGGGCCGTCCTCAAAGGGGGCGATCACCCGCAAACCCGACTGGAGCCGGCCTGACCCCAGGCCGGCTTTTTCCTGGGTAAGGGCTCCACCCCGGCTCCAATGAAAAAAAGTAAATTCTCCTCATTTTCGATCTTGGCTTTCGGCGGGCGGGCATATACTATTTAAAAGGTAGACGAATGGAGAAGGAGGATTGGGCTGTGGATGTCGTGGGAAAGCCAATGAGCCGGTCGATCAAGGACAGGTGGGAGAGCTTCATCTCAGCACGTCGAAAAGTCCGTGCCGATGCCCCTTACCAGAATCGCAGACGCTTCCACCGCTTCCCTTGCACCTTGCCGGTGGAGTTGCATCTCGAGTCTCCCGGACATCTCTCCATTTTGAAAGCGGTGGCACGCAACATTTCAACGGGTGGAATGCTTGTTGAATGTCCCACCATTCCCTCCATGATGAGCGCCTGTCATGTGACCTTCCGCGTTCCCCCATGGGGCCCTTTCAAGGCTGAGCATAATCGGATGGTTATGGCTGAAGCCCGGGTTCAGCACTGCAATCCTGCGGGGATGAACTTCGGGGTGGCGTTCTCGAAACCTATTTGACCGTTAGGTCTCCAATAACCTTTTCCAGCGTGCTCACCACGCAGGCGAAGCGGTCATACTCCAGCTTGTCAGGCGTATCCTGAGGAGTGTGGTAATAGGAATACCGGAAGGGGGCGGTGTCGGTCACCATGAGGGCCGGGTAGCCCTGCCGGCTGAAACTCCAGTTATCCGACCATTCCACGCCGCTGATGGCTCCCGGGAGGGCGGCACCCTGCGAAGGGAAGGCGGCATGGCGGCGGAAGGATCCCACGGTTTGATGCACCAGGGCGCGCGCCGATAAGCTGCCGGTAAACCCGATAAAATTCCCGGTGGTCGGGAGAAACCACCCGAACAGCGGGGAGGGATAGCGCTGACTGTGCGGCGCGTCGGAATAGTACCCCAGTGTTTCAAGGCTGAGCATGGCCACTATCTTTTCGTTACGGGCTCGACACCGGGCCGCATAGACGGCGCTGCCCATGTCGCTCGTCCAGAAGAACGGCGGCTCCTCGTTCGCAAACGCCACAAACCTGAGGGTGCGCGGGGCGGGGCGCCCCGCCTGGGCTCGTGCCAATTCCAACAGAGCGGCCACGCCTGAGGCGTTATCGTTGGCGCCCGGGCATCCCATCACGGAGTCGTAATGCGCGCCCACCACGACGATTTCCGCCGGACTGACCGTGCCGGGGAGTTCAGCGATAAGGTTGACGCAGGATCGTCCGCGTGCCGCGCTGTGGCCCGGCACGTATTCCTGACGCTGCACGGCAAAGCCTGCGTTTGAGAAAACGCCTTCGATGTAGTCGGCGGAGGCAAGAAGGTTGTCATACTGGGTGGCTGCATTGCGGTCCCCGAGGGTTCCCGCCAGTTTCTGCACATGATCGTGGAGCCGGTCACGGAGGAGTGTCTGATCGGCCGTCAACGCCGGCATCGGGCCCTGATAGCTCTGGCCCGGCATCCGCAGCATGCCGCTGCCGGGGAGGGCCAGGGCGCCTGTGAGCAGCAGGACAGGAATGGCAGTCATCACCAACGCGGCACCCGGCGCGATGAACGCGCGGGGTTGGGCCCGGTCCCGGTGAAGGCGGAGGGCCGCGAGCACGATGCGGGGCACGGCCAACAGGGAGAACAGGACCCACGCTCCGCCCAGGAAGAACGAAGCGAGGGCGAAAATGACGCGCAAGGTGTGAAGACTTCCCTCCTCACGGAAGGGCATGACGACGAGAATGAAGGTTGTCGCCGCTCCTGCCAGAAACAGCGCCAACAACAGCACGATGATTCGTTTCATGGGAGTGGCCTCCTGCGGTGCTGGTGGCGGTGTGTCAAGGGTCTGGGGCTACGCTTCACCGCGGCCCCTCAAGCAGGAAGGATTGCCACGATTGCGCCGATACGCCGGCTTGGCTTGCGATCGCCTCCTGTCCTTCGTCGCAAAGCATTAACGGGCGGATATCGCTGTTGATTCGGCAGAACTCCAGGAGTCCCCGCAGGTCACGCGTCGTGTAATCCCCCGTCTTGACCTCGACCGCCCAGTGCCCCCAGTCACCCTCCAGGACCATGTCGACCTCCAGCGGTTCGGCACGCCAATACGACACTCGTTGTCCGGCATTCCAGGCGAAGGCCGCGCAGGCATTCTCGACCCAACGTCCCCATTTCTCAGGATTCGTCACCGGGTCTGCGCTGCCGCCGGCAGCCAACAGCGCGTTATTCAGAGTTATCAACTTGGGCGGGGCGGCACGTTGACGCACGGCCGTCCGGGCGTATTTCGGGAGCGCGGCGATCAGACAGGCCTCTTCCAGAACATGGAGATAGTGTGCCACAGTTTCCATCGCTCCCTTCCCGGAGAGTTGTCCGCATAGTTTCTGGAGGCTGACAATTTCTGCGGGATGCCCCGTGCTCACGGCGTAGACCTGCCGAAGCAAGGCTGGTTTGCGAATGGCTTCGATGGTCAGAACGTCTCGCCCGATGGCAGGCTCCACAATGCTGTCCCGCAGATAGGACTTCCATCGGACGGGATCGCTCAGGAGGCTTTGTGCTCCGGGATAGCTCCCGAATCTGACCATTTGATCGACAGCCTCGGTCGGTGACAGCCGCAATTGTTTCACGAGTTCGCTCGCCGGCCAATGCAGCAGGCGTAGCCGCTCGAAACGTCCTGCCATTGTCTCACGGGCCCCAGCGCCAAGGCCGATGGCAGAAGACCCGGACACCACGATATGCAGGGGCACGCGCTGTCTGTGAATGCGGTCCGCCTCGGTCTTGAGCCGCCGTGCCCAATCGGTCAGGTAGGGAAGCTCGTCCACCAGCAGGACAGCGCCTCCAACGCTGGAGGCCAGGCGCTCGGCCTCGCGCCATAGATGCTCCCACCAACCGCTAAGTGCGGCTTCAGTGGTATCAGCGGCGGCGTAGATTGCATGGTCGGGAAACTCCGTCTTCAACTCGAGCAGAAGCGTGGTCTTACCCACTTGACGAGGCCCACTGAGCACCTGAACCCGGCTTGGCGCTGGTTCACTCAACCGCCGTCTCAGTTCAAGATGGACCTGACTGAAGGAGTTATTGCTATCATTCATATTCGAATAATTATTCGGGTAAGGTCGATTGTCAAGCCATTGCGTTTGCAGGGCGGGCGACCGGGGTAAGGTCACCCCGGCGCCAATAACCCACGCTCAATGCTGCAGATCCCCTCGGTGGCGGATGGAAGGAAACGGAGCGCGAAGGTGTCGCCGCCGCGCCGGATGGAGAGCTGTGTCGCCGTCCAGTCGCACTGTACGGGCAAAGGAACTCCGCTCTCCATGGGATTGAGCACCACCAGGTAGGGCTGGTTCGGGCCGTTCTCGATCTCGATGGAATGCGTATCCCCGATGGGGGTCGTGCGGAGGACGGGCGCCGTGGGCAGCACGACACAGACGTCGAGGTCCACCCCGTGATGTCCGGCGAGAAACGCGTGGTTGCCTTCGATCCGGATCGCCCTACCATAGCCGTGCAGCCGATAGGAGGAGGGGAAGGGGGCGTTGGTGATCGAGTCGTAGATGACAAAGAGGTCGGGATGGAGGTGGATGATGTGCCGGTACTGCCGGATGTCCACGGCCTGGGTGATGGCGTCCCCGTGGCCCCGCCGCCGTTCTCCCCCGAGCACCAGCTGCTCGACGCGGCAATCCAGAACGGCGTAATCGAATCCTTTGCCTTTCCGGAACTGGACCAGGTTCTGACGGCAGGGCCAGACGTAATGGAAGGTGCGCTTGCCGTCATAGGTGATGACGTTGTGAGCATACGATCCCATGGAGGTGTACAGGCCCTCGCGGTTGACCCCGCGGGCGGCCTCGCTGATGAGCGGCGCGTTGCGGGCGGTCAGAAAGAAGCTGCCGCCGTCGGCGTGCCCGTGCGGCTAGTGCGGCGAAGCCCGGGCGACCAGCCGTGTTTCGCGCCCGTCCGCCTCCCGATGATGGAAGATGGCGCCGAATCCCGGACAGCTCTGGCTGGCACGGACCGGTTCCTGCCCCGGCAGCGTGAAGTCGGAGAAGAGCGCGATCAACTCGCGGTCGTGAGCCTGCAGCCCGACGTTGGCTTGCATCGGCCCTTCGCCCATCTCCTGGTACGCCCACATCAGCTCGCGGGCGAAGGCGGGATCGGATTCCGTTTAGCCGGCGCACCTGTTGGGTTAAAGCGTTGAGGCGTTCCGGGCTCCCGTAGAGGGTCAGGGCGGTATTCGCCGGTTCCTCCCACTCGAGCACCAGATCCTTCACGTCATTGAGTCGGATGAAGGACCAGCGGTTACGGAAGATGTAGGCGCCGCCGCCATCGGTTCCCTCCGGGGCCTCGTGATTCGTCGTTTTCAGGGGTACCGCAAACAGGCCGAACTCGCGCCGTCCCGGGGTCAGAGAGAAACGGTACTGCACGGAGGGACCGGCCGATTCGACATCGAGAGAGATGATGTTGCGGGGCACGACCTCCCAGTGGGCGCCGTCGACGGGGAAGACCCCGATGGCATCGCCTGAGGCTCCGGCCTGGGGGCGGTAAAGGAATGAGACCTCCTTGAAGTCCTGGTACAAGTCCCAGTGATTACTGAAGATATGGCGGCAGAGATGCTCGTCCGCGTGATAGTCGAGAGGCCAGTGGCCTTTCTGGCCCCAGCAGATCTGGGCCATGGTTGGGGCGAATTCGGGATACAGGTCGAAGGCCCAATACCCTGGCCCGTCGACGGTCTTGGTTTCCGTCGCCAGGACCACCGGTGCGTTGGCGTACAGACGCCAAGTGATGCGGTAGTCGCGGCCGTCGGCAAAGCCGTAGACCAGGCAGACTTCGGCGAAGACCGGGCCGTCAGGGCGCTGCCGTGTGCGGCTTCCCTGTGCACTTGTGGAACGGCCAGTGAGATCAGGCCGTTGGTCAGGCGGTATTCGCGCGCCACCGGATCGGTTTCCACACGGGCTCCGCCGGTCTCGTTCCGGCCGGGTTCAAGGGTAAAGGCATGGCGGGCATAGGCTGGCAGATCGGCCAGGAACCAGACCCGCCCGTCGCTGTCAACCTGACCGGCGATGCGTTGGTCCAGCGTGAGATTCCTGAGGTAGATGGCCGTACCCGCTGGCAGGCGATGTTTCGGATCAGGGAGGAAGGCCACGGGGTGTCCCTGCCACTCCACGCCCAGGCGCTCGGTGAGGACAAAAGCAGGTTCAGAAGGATGGGTTGTCATCGTTAGGTTCCGCCGTCGACGACACGCGTCACCAGTTCCGGCGGGGCCAGCAGGCCGAGCGGCGTGAGTTGATAGGCGTCGCGCCAGTTGGCGCCCTCGGTACAAAACATCTCCGGATTCGCGCCCTGCCCGCCCGGCGAGTGGAGCGGCCCGAGCACGTTGTGCCGATGGCCGAGGACCTCAATCTGCAGGCGTGAGGGGCACTCCGCCAGGAACTCCGTTAGGTCCACTTCATACGGCGCCCAGGCGAGCAAGCCGGCCGTCCTGCCGTTCACGGCGACGCGGAGGGCGGTGCCGGCAAAGCGAGGAACGCGGAGGAAGAGGCGCTCGCCTGACTTGGCCGGACAGGTCACGGTGGTCTCATAGGTGAGGTTGCCGCCGTAGAAGGGGAACCCTGCGCTGGTCCAATCGCCCACACTGAGTTCGGTCGGCGCTTCAATGAGCGTGGCCTGCGCGCCGTCAACCCGCACGCCGAACTCGCCCAGCAGGTAACATGCCTCCAGGCCGGTGTGCCGGGCATCATACGTGTACGTCACGACCAGCGTGTTGTTGCCCTGTTGCAGGAGCGCAGGGTCGAGGTCGAGAGTCTTGAAAGCCGGATCGAGCCACCAGCCGGCCGGCGCGACGGTGACCGGGGTTCCATTGAGGGTCACCTGCGCGGTCTCCGGACGTTCCAAGGCCAGCCGCAACGAGCCCTGCGGCAGGTGGGAGACCGTGAACGTATAGTCCAGGCGCACTGTTGTAGGAGTGCCGCGTGGGCCCTGATCCTCTGCCCACGGCTGGATCATGCCGTTGCTGCGGGGCGGCAGATCGAATGTTTTCCGCACCTGCCGATCGATCCGGAGAATGTAGTCGGTCTCCTGCCGCGGGCCCTCGCCGATCTGCCACTGCGCCCGGTCGAGCACCAGTACGTTGGGCTCATCCCGATGAATGGACCAGCCCGTAGGGGAGAGGAGGTCGCGGCGCACGTCGCGGAAGACCGGCCGTTTGGGGAAAGGCGCCGCGGCGGCGGAGCGGGGCACGACAAAAATACGGCTCTCAAGGCGGTCGAAATGGGTATGCATCTCCCAGCCGGTGGCGGTCCGCCGGGCCTCTGCCGTGTAGACGGCCCCGCTCGTCGGGTCGAATTCCTGCGGGACCCCTTCGGCGTCCGGAAGCCCGCGGATCGTCACTTCGGCGTGGGTCACCTGGCGTGTTTCCACGGGCGGATCATTCAGCCACGCGTCTGAGCGGGTGCGCAGATCGACGCCGGTGTTGCAGATAAACAGGTAATACGCGTCGGCGTCCTGGCGAAGCAGATAGAGCAGGGACCCGAGTTCCTCCCCCTGGGGATTCACGAGCGAGATCCGGCGGCTCGATCCCAGTCCCGTTGCCAAGGCCGCTTCCGTCAGAGCGACGCTGTCGCCGGCGGCCGCGAACGCTTGGATCGCCGTTGACGGACGCGCGTCGAGATAGGCCGGCATCTCACCGGCGAACACGACCTTGCCGCCGGCGGCCCGGAACCGTTGCAGGAGCCGCAGCGTGGAGCGGCGCATGGTCTTCAGCGGGGGCACCAGGACGGTCGTGTAGGCGGCCTGGCCAACGTGCAGGCAGGCCTGGCCTTGCCGGCGGCGGACGCGCCCCAGGCGCGCCAGCATTTCTTCATCGCCATAGTCGAAATCCAGGTGCTGGGCCAGCAGGCCGTTTTCGAGTTCGATCTGCATGCGATCATAGGCCCGTGTTTCCGGGGCCTCGTTCCACCCGGCTTTGCACTGCGCCCACATGCTTTCGATGGGATGGATCACCAGCAGGTCGCGCACCTCTTCGCCACGCGTCATCACGGCATGGGCGCGGGCGAAATAGTCCTCCACCACCGTATACTGACGCCACCAGGGCGCCTGGAAGGAGAACGTGCCGGGATAGTCCCGCTTGGCTTCGCCTTCGAGGGTGTAATAGGCCAGATGCTGGCAACGGAGGTTGATCCCCATGGCCAGCTGCCAGTCGCCCACGGCTTTGTTCCCTGCAAACGTGAAGGCCCACCCGCAGGCGCCATAGGTCTCGGTCAGCCGCCAGCGGCGTCCGCACTGCCGAGCCACCGAGACGCACTGCTTGGCGGTGGCGATGTGACGGGTCTGCTCCGTGAGGATGTCGATACCGGGGGCCTCCATGGGTTCGTAGAGCCGCATGCAGGAGCCGACGGTTGAGGTCTGGGAGGACAGGGTCTCCTCGGCGAGCCAATGGCCGGTCAGCATCAGGTGGTTGGCAGTGCACCAGTCGCCGATCTGGCGGGCGAAGGCGTTGACGAAGAGGGCCGTCACGCTGTCGTGGTAATGCAGGCGAGCCGGGGTCATGCTCCGACCCTCAACATCGAAAAACAGCTCCGGCAGATGGGGTAGGAGGTCATAGCCGTAGCGCTGCCGGAAGAACGCCGGCAGCGCTTCCGTCCAGGGCCCGTGGTAGGAGCCTTTCCAAATGGTCCCCATGCCGCCCCGGCTGGTCTCATCGGTGAAGATGCCGGGGATCACCCCGCCAAACTGCCCGCCCACCTGTGCGCGGTAGGCCTCGTGCGTCGTCTCGATAAAGCGGTGGACGGCGGCGGGGTTGAGCGTATCCAGGTAACCGCCGCCATTGAACCAGTCGCTCGGGTCATCGATCTCCCACCGAAAAACCAGCAACGTGCGACCCGGCGCCAGCCGGCGGGGGGTCGTACCGGCCGGCACGCGCCTGAGGTCGGAGGCCCGGGAACCGTCGAGACGCGCGGTGAAGACGGCCAGGACGTGGTCGGTCCAGCCCAACGCCGCCGGATCGTTCAGCCGGTCCATGAAGAGCATTCGCTTTCGGAACCGGTCATCGCGTGTCACCAGCCCGCCGGCGGCGCCGGACGGCCAGCGGTCCTCGTCGTAGAGCCACGCTTCCAGTCCCAACTGCCGCGCCTCTTCAACCATGGCCGACACCAGCGAAAACCATTCGGGGCCCAGGTAACGAGTGCTCAATCCGAGGCGGGAGTGGATGAAGAACCCGCCCAGTCCCATTTCCTTCATGACGTGAACCTGGCGACGCAGTTCGTCCCGATCCAGGGCACCGTTCCAGGACCAGAACGGTTTGCCCCGGTAGGCGGCACCGGGATCCGTAAAGTCATGCAGCAGGGTCTTCATACGTTTTGAAGTCCTGAGTTGTACCAATAGGAGCCGGCACTGTCATACGAAAACCCAAGGGGACCGCGCTGGGGTGCATCTGGTGTGGTGCAAGGGAAGGGGCGCAGTACGGCCGGCGCTACGCCGCCGGCCGGGGCGGGCGACGTAGCGCCCGCCCTACTGGCGCTCGCCTCGGTCCGTCGGTTCCAATTTCTGGACGTGGCACGGGTTTCCAACCCGTAGCCTCTTCTCTTCATGAGCGTGCCCGGTGGCCTGGGCAATGAGTTGGAAACCCGTGCCACGCCGGGTTGCCGGTAGTCGCCCACCCAAGGGCGGTGTGCTATCGGAACCGGAAGACGGATCCTGGCGTGATGGGCGTCTCGTAGGCCCCCATGTCCACGGTGCCGCCCTGGATGCGGTCTGTGCCGTCGAGATCCAGGGCGTTGGTCATCCAGTTGGCGTTCATGCCTGAGTTGTATCCGGGCGAACTGCTCTTGAGGCGATAGTTGCCGATCATGGAACTCGTACCGTAGCCGCCGCCTGCATCCTTAAACATCGGGTCCCCGGCCTGGTTCCCTGTAGCGCCCGTGAGTTCGGGCGCACAGGAGAAAGAGACTCCAGCCTGCACGATATTGTTCGTTGCCGCCGCCGAATTGAAGTAAACGATTGAGTTAGAGACGGTCGCGGCACCGCTCAAATAGACGCCGCCGCAGTACATGACGTTGGTATTCCTGACCACTGTGCAGTTCTCCATGCGTCCGCCGGTCATCTTCACACCGCCGCCGTCCCGATTCGGTCCGTAGGCCTCGGCCGAATTGCCGACCACCAGACAACCGCGAATCGTGCCGGCATCCATGGCCACCCCCGCTCCCGCGCTCCAGTGGTTCACGGCATCGATGCGGGCCGCCCCCGCTGTCCGGTTCTTCGCCAGCACGCAACGGGAGATCGTTCCGTTGACCATGTAGACGCCGCCACCGATGGGGCGGAAGTTGCTGGAGGCGAGGTTGTTGGAGATCAGGCAGTCGACCAACTGGTTGTTGGCTGAATACATGAGGACGCCGCCGCCGCGGCCGGTGTCGAAGCTGGCGCTGGGATCGTTTGAATTGTTGCGGATCACACAGTTGCTGACGATGGCGGCGTTGTTCATGCAGATGCCGGCGCCCTCGCCATTATAGCCGTGTCCCCAGCACCGGTTCCCGTCGACGATGCTGTTCAGGAGTTGTCCACCGGTCATGTTCAACCCGCCGCCGCTGCCATAGTCTGCCGTGTTGTTCCGGATGCTGCAGTTGCGCACAGTCCCTGCCGACATGCTGATGCCTGCGCCCGACGCCGTGTTCAGGGAACCATTGCTCACCGTGACGCCATCCAGCACCGCCCCGCTGTGGCTGATGTTGAACACCCGGACCAGGCCGGCGCCGGAACGGCGCACGATGGTGTTGGTGAAACTTGCCACGCTGTAGACGGTCACGCCCTTGTTGAGCACAATCTGGGCCGTCACCGCATAAGTCCCGTTGCTCACATTCACGGTCGGATTGTTGGTCCCCGCGATCTCGTCAACTGCGGAGTAGATATCGTTGGCCGCGGTGTCCCAACTGGTATACGGGGGCACGCGTGTTCCGTTCGTCGAAACGTAGGCTACATCCATTGGCATTTGGACGTAGTTCGTGCGAATACAGGCGCCCAGTTCGCCGGCACTGTTGCTGACGGTCAGGATGACCGTGTACCAACCAGCGGTGGGATAGGTCGCCGTGGCGGTGTTCCCCGAACCGTTGGTCTCGCTCAGGCCGTCGCCGTCGAAGTCCCAGTAGTATTCCGCACCTCCCAGGTTCGTGCCAGCCACGCCGGCGGTGAAGAGGGGGCTGAAGGGTGCGAAGCCCGAATTGGTGGAGGCCTGGAACGAGCAGCGCAGCGCGCCTTCCGCGGGCCCCATCGCCACTTCGTAGGCACCGATATCCCAAGCCGGCGTGGCGTCGCCATTGCCGTCCACAGGGCGCGTCAACGTGTCCAGGTCGTTCGAGAAGGATGCCATGGCCAGGCCGGCATCGATACAGGGGGACCCAATCCCCAGCCGGAAATTCCCGCCCACGAGATCGGCGCCACAACCGCGCCCGGTGTCCAGGAAACGCGGATCGCCGGTGATGTTCCCGACGCCGCTCGTCAACTCGGGCGCGCAGGAGTTGGTGACTCCCGCCACGCTGTTGATGTTGAACGCGCTGGGTGCTCGGTTGTCATAGATGATGGTGTTGACAATGGCTCCAGCCGTTCTGTAGATGCCGCCTTCCGAGAGGCCGGCGGAGTTCCGGCTGACGGTGCAGTTCTCGATGGCGCCGCCCGAAATGGCGATCCCGCCGCCGCGGCCAACCCCGTAGGTGCCGTGGCCGGCGCGATTGCCCACGACGACGCAGTCGCGCAGGGTCCCGAGCGACATCCAGACACCGCCGCCGTTGGCCGTCCCGTCGTCACGGTTGTTACGGATAATGCAGTTCTGCACCGTGCCGTCGGTCATATACGCGCCGGCGCCACCGACCGCGTAGCCGTTGCAGAGCGTGAAGCCGTCCAGCACGGCACTGGGCTGGGCGACACTGATACAGCGCACCAACCGGCCGCCGTCGATGAAGGTTGCCTCCGGGCCGTTGACGCTGCGCACGGTGAGTGCTTTGCTCAGGGTGAGCGCGGTGGTGACGCGGTACACCCCGTCCGTGACCAGCACCAGCGAGCCGGCCGCCGCCGAGTTAATCGCGGTCTGAAGGTTTGTCGCGGCGGTTGCCCACGAAGAATACGGGGCGCTGTGCGAGCCGGCCAGCGAGACAAGTGTCATGGCGGAGGCTACGATGTAGTTCGTACGGACAATCGAGGCGACCTCGTCCGCTGTATTGGTGACCTGCAACGCGACGGAATAAGTGCCTTCCGCGTTGTAGGTGTAGCTCACTGTCCGCTTGTCGGGGCCGGCTTCGTCCGGTGTTCCGTCATTGGTAAAATCCCATACGTAAGAGGTGATGTTCGTGTTGGCCCCCGCCAAGTTGGCCGTGAACTGGACCATCAGGGGCGCGAGACCGGCGGCGGGGACGCCATCGAAGCCGCAGGAGAACGGGAGACTGGCTGGGCTCAGTTCATAGCAGCCCATGTCAAAACTGGCCGTTCCGTTGCCATCCCCATCGAGTGGACGGGGCACGCTCTCCAAGTCGTTGGAGTAGGCCTGAGCGGCGCCCGCATCGACGCAGGGCGATACGAGTTGCAGGTGCTTGTCGCCCAACGTCGCGGTGGTGCCAAACCCGGAACCGGAGGTCGTGAAGAGCGGGGGATCGGCAATATTCCCGGCGCCACCGGTCAGTTCCGGCGCGCACGAATAAGTGACGCCGACGGCGGTGTTGATGTTGCTGGTGCCGCCCGTCGCAAAGTTGTCCGCAATGATCGAGTTGACCACCGTGACGCCGGCGGCGATATAGACGCCCCCCACGGTGTTGATGCTGAAATTACGCGTGACCGTGCAGTTTTGCATGGTTCCGGCGTCCATGCGCATTCCGCCGCCCACTCGTTGAGATTCGCTGGCGTTGTAGGAGTTGCCGGCCACCAGGCAGTTGCGGATCGTTCCGCCCTGCATATTCACTCCCGCGCCGCCCTGAAGAGTCTGGGAGGAAACGCCGTTCGGATCGCAACGATTGCCGATGATTCTGCAATTGGCGATCACCGACGCTCCATCGAGCACATACACGCCGCCGCCGCTGGGGCGGTGGTTGCTCATGGTGCTGTTCGTCGCGACCAGCGAATCGACCAGCAGGCTGCCGCCGGTGAGAAGTGCGCCGCCTCCATAACCGGTATCGTCGTAGGACGAGTCGTTTACCGCGTTTCCAAAGATGTTGCAGTTGGTTATCATTGCCCCACCGGTAGCGTAGATGCCTCCGCCCCCGCCGACCGAGCTGTTTCCGAAGGTTCGATTCAGGGACACCACGCAGGACTCCAACCGGCCGCCGTTCATGTAGATGCCGCCTCCATAGCCGCCGGTGCCCGCCACGGATGCCTTGCCCTTTGTGATCACGCAATTCCTCATCACCCCGCCCTTCAACCACACGCAGCCCCCGTTAATGGCGGATCCCGACGCTCCGTTGGAAAAGGTGAGGCTCTCGACAATCGCGTTCGCGTTCGAAAGGAGCAAACACCGCGAAACCGCGCCACCGTTGATGATCGTGTTGGAAGCGCCATTGAAGCCCCGCACGGTCACGGCCTTTGTCACTGAAATCTGCGTCGTCACGGAGTATATCCCGTTTGAGACCAGCACGAGCTGGCCGTCGATGGCGTGCCCGACCCCGTTCGTGATGGTGGCGAAGGCGTCGCTCCAACTTGTGCCGCCGTTGGTATCGAGGCCGTTTGTGGCCACGTACCAGGTCTGATCGCCGATGGTGACCGTGGCGTTGCTCGGCGAACTGATCGTATAGCCCCCCGGCGCGAGCGTGAGGTCGACTGTCTCAGGGGATTCCTGAAGGGCGTCGATGAGGGCTGTAATGGTGATCGGGGCGTTCGTGGCGCCGGCTGGGATGACCACGCTGCCGGTTAGATTCGAATAATCGATGCCGTTCACGGCCGTCCCTGCCAGCGTATAGTTGATCGTCAGGTCGGCGTTCGTGGACCAGTCCGGCCGGAACACCGTGAACGTCCCTGTATCGGCCACTTCCGTGGCATTGGGGTCCGAGGCCTGCACGGTTACATCGCCTGTGATGAAGGTTTGTACCGGGTCCGCCCAGGTCTCGCCCTGGGTATTGCTGGCGGAGAAGCAGTAGAAGTAGAACGTGTTGGGGGTGAGCCCCGAGACATTCAGGGTCAGCGGCCCTGCCATCTGGGAGGCCGGCCACAAGGTGTTCGTGCTGAACTGCCAGTTGCCCGCCACGTTCTGTCCGTCGTTCGTGCCCCAGTACAGGCTTACCGCTGTCGCCGTTCTACCCGTCGACGTCAGGTCACCGTTCAGATTGGCAGACGTTGACGTGACATTGGTGGCGACCCTATTGGCAATGCGGGGCGCGCCCAGATCGCACTTTACAATCACGATGCCCGAGCCGCCGGCGCCGCCGATCTTGTCCGAGCTGCCGCTGTACCCGCCCCCGCCGCCCCCGCCGCCCGTATTCGCAAGGCCGTTGGTTCCGATGACGATCGAGCCGCCGCCGCCGCCGCCGTTCCCGCCGGGTCCGGCAGGGCGGGGGTTGTCCCGCGAGCCGCCGCCGCCGCCGCCCGCGTAATACGTCAACACGCCCGAGATGTCGAAGGCCAACCCGTCGCCGCCCTTTCCGGCCGCCCCTGTCAGTCCGTTCACTCCAATCGCGCCGGCCCCGCCGCCCCCCGCTCCGCAGTTGCCGTTGTTCCCCGCCGTGCCGCCGGCATTGCCTTGTCCGTTGGTGCCCGCCGCCACTGAGACTGTGCCGTTTCCGGCTGCGCCACCTCCCGAACCGCCTGGGATTCCTCCCCCCGTGGTCCAACTGCCAGCGCCGCCGCCGCCATAGGCAAGCAATGCGCCAAATCGGGAATTGACGCCCTGTCCCCCTTTGGTGCCCTGGGCCGTGCCGCCGGCACCCCCCGTGCCCACGACCACCGTATTGGTGCCCGCGAAGACCGGGAAGGAATTCGTGTAGACCACGCCGCCGGCGCCCCCGCCGCCACCCATGGTGCAGCCACCCCCGCCTCCACCGGCGACGATCAGCACCTCGACATTACCCCCCGTGGTGACGACCAGGTTACTCGTGCCGGTGTTCGTGAAGGTGTGGATGCGGTACCCGTTGATGTTGGTGACCGTTCCCCCGACGGCGACCATGGGCGTAAACGGGGCTTCTGCCAGCGTGACCGTGGCATTGGAGGACGCTCCAATGTTGTACGATCCGCCCAGCACGGTGAGCCGGATGGTTTCCGCGTCTTCTGCAATGAAGTCCGTGATGGGTGTGACCGTTACCGTGGCGCTGGCGGCGCCCACCGCGAGCGTGATGCTTGAGGTGGCGGAGAGGGTGTAGTCCACCCCGTTCACCGCCGTGCCGTCGATCGTGAAGTAGACCGTCAATGGGACATTGGTGGAGGAGTCGGGTCGTGAAATCGTGAAGGTGCCGGTTTCCAGGCCGGCTTCCGCGGCGGCGGGATCCGTCGCCTGGACGGTGATGTCGCCGGTGATGAAGGTGAGGACGGGGTCGGCCATACAGAACCCGTACTGGTTCGTGGCAAACAACCGGTAGAAATACCCCGTGTCGGCGGCCAGGCCCGTCAGGTTTGTGCTGAGCGGCCCCTCGACCGCATTCTGGGTGAATTCGTTCGTGTGGTCCCAGCCCGCGAGGTTCGCTCCGGCGTCGTTGGTGCCCCAGCACGCCCGTACCGTGGTCGGCGCCTGGCCGGTGCAGACGACAGTGCCGCTCAGCGTGATGGCGTTGGCGGCGGCATTCGTGGCCAGCGTGTTCTCGACCACAGGGTAGTCTTTCAGCCAGGTGGCCGAATAGACCCGGCCAGTCGAACCGCGGAATCCCGAGTACCAGAACCGGAGCGAGCGTCCCTCATCGACGCAGTTTGGCGAGCAGACGTTCGTGTCGTCGCCCTGGCCGAACGAACCCAATGGGATGCGGCCGAACGTACTGGTGGTGTCCGACGGCGCCGGCACGGTGTTGTCTTTCTTGTTCCAGGTCAGCCCATCGAGCGACGTGGCGTGGAAGATGCGCTGCACGCTGTTGCTGGCGAAGCCGGCGTACCACATCAGGTAAGTCATCCCCTGCTTGATCACGCAGGG
>CAYOIT010000014.1:23219-46499 GCA_964404035.1 uncultured Verrucomicrobiota bacterium
TGTCGGAGCCCAACTGACCCGAATACCACATTCTGTAGAGACTGCCGTCCTTGATCACGACGGAATCATAGGCGGTCTTGTCGTCGCCTTTTGTGTTCGAACCGGTGGGAATCCGCCCGTCGGTGCAGACCGAGTCCGAGTTCGTGGGTTCGGTGTTATTCAGCTTGAGGATGCTCTGCGCGTTCAGCACGGCCGGATACACGGTGAGCACCGCCGCCGTGAGTCTCAGTATGCCCTTGATGCCGTCACCGGAGAAAAGCCGCAACACCGTTGTTTTCATGGAGCCCCCTTTTTGCGCATGCCGCACGAACACGCAACACCATCAACCCTATCGAGCCTGCCTGCACCGCTTCAGGAGGACGATAATTGTTGATCAGTCCAAAAAATACACGCTCTATGTTCCTATTCAGTATAGCGTTTCTTGCGCAGTTGGTCCAGACAACAAAGCAGGGCAAGCGCCTCCAAATTCTGAGTCCTTAACCCGAAGCGTGGCACGGGTTTCCAACCCGTCGCCCAGGCAACCGGGTAGAAGAGAAGAGGCTACGGGTGAGACACCCGTGCCACATGGGGACGCGGTGCCGAAGTGCTATCCGTGACATCCGTGGTTCAAAGGATTACTCTCTCGCGACCGGTTCAATTCATAAGGACAAGGAAAGACATGCACACAGAGCTTCTCGAATACGCCAGTGGCGTCGATGGGACGAAACCGCTGCTGGCTGATGTGGCCTTTGTTCCCGACGGGCGCCCCAAGCCGCTCGTGGTCGTCATGCACGGGTATAGTGGCCAGCGTTCCGATGTGGCCCAGGATCTTCGCGAGCTCGCGGTGCGCGGCCTGGTGGCCCTCGCCCCGGACATGCGCGGACGGGGCGGTTCGGCCGGGACCTGGGACTCCGGCGGGTTGGACGTCCACGATATCCTTGATGGGGTGTTGTCCGTGGTGGCCAGGTATCCCCTTGAGATCGACGCTCGCCGTCTCAACCTCATCGGCTACAGTGGCGGCGGCGGAAATGCCATCGCCTGCATGGTCCGGTTCCCGGACCTCTTCCAGACCTGCGTCTCCTTCTTTGGCATCAGTGACTATGCGGGATTTCATCGGGCGGGTGCTCGTCCGGACTGCAACCTGCAGATGGAGGCGGCGCTGGGCGGAAGGCCGGATCAGCAGCCGGCCCTGTATGAGGCCCGCAATGCCATTCCCGCCGCCGGCAATGCGTGCTGCGGCCGGTTGCACTTCTTCTGGGATGAGGAGGAGGCGATGTGTCCGCCGGCATCGGTTCAGGCGTTTCTTGCCCTGCATCGGCGGGCGGGCCTGATGAATGCCGTTACCCACGTCAGTCGCAAGGGCGACACCCGACGTTGGATTCATAACTACCGGAGCGGCAATCCGGACCTGAGTGCCGCCGATGAACTCTACCTGCCGGACATGCTGGCGCCCAGGTCCGCCTCGCCCCGGCTTCCTGCCCGCGGTCGACTCGTTGTTCCGGGGTATCTGGTGACGCGACGGTTCCAGGTCTGGGTGGGGGACGGCCAGCGGGGAAGGGTGGAAGTGAAGTACGATCTGGACCGCTCGCCGCCCGAACTGCGGGTGGTGGACAATCCCGGCGGCTATTCTGTTCGCCTGCTGTTCGATTCGCCGCTCGCCGTACTTCCCCGCGCCTGAACGAATAGAGGGGAAGGCCCGTGCCAAGCGTCTCCTTGCCGCATCGGGCGCAACTGCGATGGGGTGCAAGTGAAGGCATGCAGTACGGCCGGCGCTACGCCGCCGGCCGGGGCGGGCGACGTAGCGCCCGCCCTACTGACGCTCGCCTCAGACCGTCGGTTCCCACTGGACTCCTGCCGCGAGGTACACCCAATCGCAGAGGCGCCCTTCCAGCATCATCGTGCTTTACATTCATTGGGAATATATGCCAATTACGCCTGCACAGCATGAACCCGGTTGAACAATACCTTGCCGATATCGGAGCCGCGCGCGCCACGCAGGCCGGGAC
The DNA here is from genome assembly GCA_964404035.1 of uncultured Verrucomicrobiota bacterium. Lineage (GTDB taxonomy): Bacteria > Verrucomicrobiota > Kiritimatiellia > CAIKKV01 > CAITUY01 > CAMBRF01. The sequence goes on from CAYOIT010000014.1 coordinate 25,205, forward strand.
TGCCGAGACCTCCTACTATCCTGCTCTGGTCACGCTCCTGAACGAGATCGGGAGGACCCTCAATCCCAAGGTCCGGTGCGTCATCCAACTCCAGAACCGGGGCGCCGGCCTTCCGGATGGCGGTCTGTTCACGGCCGACCAGTTCAAACGTAAAGCCGTCAGCGAGGAAGCGGCCGCCAACCCGCTGCTGGTCCTGCCGCCGGCTCGCGGCGTGATCGAGATCAAGGCCCCCGGCGAAGACCTTCAGACCACCCTCGAAAGCGAACAGGTCGCCCGCTACTGGAAGCACTATGGCTTGGTCCTGGTGACGAATTACGCGCCTTTGCCCTCGTGGGCCGCAACGGGTCCGGCGAGCCGGCCGTGCTGGAGCGGTTCACGCTGGCCGATACCGAAACCGCTTTCTGGAAATTGACCGTCCATCCCCGCGCCGCGAACGACGCGCTCGGGGCGCGCTTCACCGAATACCTGCGCCGCGTCATGCTCCACAATGCCCCGCTCGCCTCGCCACAGGACGTGGCCGCGCTCCTGGCCTCCTATGCCCGTGATGCCAAGGCCCGTATCGAACACGCCGACCTCCCTGCGCTGGCCGGCCTGCGCGGCGCTCTGGAGCAAGCCCTGGGCCTGCGCTTCGAGGGCGAAAAGGGCGAGCACTTCTTCCGTTCCACGCTGATCCAGACACTGTTCTACGGTGTGTTCTCCGCCTGGGTGCTCTGGGCGCGCCATAACCGGGCCGTCCCGGCGACCAAGGATCAGTCCTTCAAACAGGCGCTCCGGGAAGCCTCAGCTACCTATACAACCGACCCGAAACATTTCGACTGGCATTCGGCGGCCTGGTGTCTGCGCGTTCCCATGATCCGCGCCCTGTTCGAGCAGATCGCCACCCCCGCGCGCCTGGGCCCGCTCGGGCTGACCGAGGTCCTCGACTGGACCGGCGCGGCCCTGAACCGGGTCGACCTCACCGCGTTCTTTGCCGCCTTCGACGAAGGCCACGCCGTGCAGTATTTCTACGAGCCGTTCCTGGAGGCCTTTGACCCCGAACTGCGCAAGGACCTGGGCGTGTGGTACACCCCCACCGAAATCGTGAATTATCAGGTTGAACGCGTCGATACGGTCTTGCGCGATGAACTGAACATTCCCGACGGCCTTGCCGATCCGCGCGTCGTCGTGCTCGATCCCTGCTGCGGCACGGGCGCCTATGTCTGCGCGGTGTTGATCCGCATCGCCAAAACCCTCGCGGACCGGGGCGGCGACGCCCTGGTGGCCAATGACCTCAAACGCGCCGCCATCGAACGCGTGTTCGGGTTCGAGATTCTGCCCGCTCCCTTCGTCGTGGCCCACCTGCAAATCAGCCTGCTGTTGGAAACACTGGGCGCGCCGCTGAACGACGCCACGGAGGAACGCGTCGGCGTTTATCTCACCAACGCGCTCACCGGTTGGGAACCGCTGAAGGAACCGAAGACCCAGGTGCTCTTTCCCGAAATGGAGGAGGAACGCGACGCCGCCAACCACGTCAAGCAGTCGCAGCGCATCCTGGTCATTCTCGGCAATCCGCCCTACAACGGCTATGCCGGTATTGCGATGGACGAGGAACGCGATCTCTCCGACGCCTACCGCACCACCCGGCGCGCCCCCGCCCCGCAAGGCCAGGGACTCAACGACCTCTACATCCGTTTCTTCCGCATGGCGGAACGCCGCATCGTCGATATGAACCAGCCGGCCCAGGGCGTCATCTGTTTCATCTCGAACTACTCCTGGCTCGACGGCCTCTCCTTTACCGGCATGCGCGAACGCTATCTCGAAGCCTTCGACCGCATCTGGATCGATTGCCTCAACGGCGACAAGTACAAGACCGGCAAAGTCACGCCCGACGGCCTGCCCGATCCGAGCGTGTTCTCCACCGAGTTCAACCGCGAAGGCATTCAGGTTGGCACCGCCATTGCCACACTCGTTCGCAAGGCCGCGCACACACCGGCGGACGCCATTGCCTTCCGTCATCTCTGGGGCCAGACCAAGCGTGCCGACCTGCTCGCCGGCCCCGGCGAGTACGAAACCCTGACGCCCGAGTTGGGTGTGGGCCTCTCGCTCATGCCCGGCCAGGTGTCCGCCGCCTATCTGTCCTGGCCGTTGCTGCCGCAACTATTCCCAGTGTCCTTTCCCGGCGTGAAGACCAGCCGTGACGAGGTGGTTGTGGACGTCGACCGCGACGAGCTGGTCAAGCGGATGGAGGAGTATTTTGATCCGGAGATCAGCCACGAGGAAATGCGCCGCCTGGCTCCGCAGGTGATGGCCAGCACGCAACGGTTCAGTGCCGAAACGGTGCGCGACCAATTGCGCAAGCGCGGGTTCAAGCCCGAGTGTGTTGTTCGCTACTGCTATCGCCCGTTCGACGTGCGTTGGCTCTACTGGGAACCGGAAACCAAGTTGCTCGACGAGAAACGGACCGAGTACTTTGCTCATGCGGGCGACGGGAACGTGTGGATGGTCGCGCAGCAAAAACCGCGGCGCGATTGGTCTGTGCCACAGTTCATCTACCCGCTCGGTTGCCTTGACCTGATGGATCGTGGTGCAAGTTGTTTCCCTCTCCACCTGCACCTCGACGGCAGTTCATTACTGGAGCCAGCAGGCCACAAGCCGAACCTGAGTGAAGCGGCGGTGTCTTATCTGGCCGGGTTGCAGGCCTCGCCCGAAGACCTCTTTTACCACATGCTGGCCGTGCTCCATGCGCCTGCCTACAGGATGGAGAATGCCGGGGCGTTGCGCCAGGACTGGCCGCGTGTGCCGTTGCCGGGATGGGATTGTAGTGGGCCGGGCGCGACGCCGTCCGGCATCGGCGGGCAGCGTAGTGCCCGCCGTACTGAGTTCAAAGACGTTTTGGCCACTTCCGCCGTGTTGGGCCGCCAGGTGGCCGCCTTGCTCGATACCGAAACGCCGGTGCCCGGTGTCACCACCGGCAAGATTCGGGACGACCTCAAGACTGTGGCGGTGTTCAGTCGTGTGGACGGCAAACCTGCGAAGCCCGAGGCTGGCGACCTGGATCTGACGGCGGGGTGGGGGCATGGCGGCAAAGGCGGCGTGACGATGCCGGGGCGGGGGAAGGTCCAGAGGTCGGAGGGCGATAGTCAGAGGTCAGACCGAGCGTGTTTTGACATCTTTCTCAATGACGAGTGCTGTTGGCGGAACGTGCCGGAGCCGGTATGGGAGTATACGATTGGCGGCTATCAGGTGATCAAGAAATGGCTCTCCTACCGCGAGAAACCGTTGCTGGGCCGCAGCCTGACCGTGGACGAGGTCCGTTACGTCACCGAAATGGCCCGTCGCCTCGCCGCCCTGATCGCGCTGCAGCCCGCGCTGGACGCGAACTACAAGGCTGTTGCAGCAACGACCGCCGCTTTGTGCGCCGCGAAATAGAGAACCCCCGGAAAACGATTCGCCGCCCCTTGACGTCTCCTTCAGATTATACTATACGTTTGTATAGTAATGAAGGAACTGACGGTTCGGCAACGAGAGGTCTTGGACTACTTGTCCCGCGAGGTCGCCACTCATGGGACGGCCCCGACATATCGTGAAATTGCGGCGTCTCTTGGCTTTCAGAGCCCTAGAGCCGCCGTCGATCACGTCAAGGCGCTTGCGAGAAAGGGCTACCTGCAGTTACATCGCAGACGCTCACGTGGTATCGAACTTCGGCAGAGTCAACATGGCGATGCCGACGACGTGGTTAGCATCCCCTTCCTGGGACGTATCGCTGCCGGCCGCGCAGTTGAGGCCACGGAGGACAAGGGAGAGTGTGTAAAGGTGGATAGGACGATGCTCGGGGCGGCGGCCCGGGGCCGTTTGTTCGCACTTCACGTAACGGGTGACTCCATGGCTGGTCGTGGCATCTATGCGGGCGACATCGTCGTGGCCGACGCTGACGCACCCCCCCGTATTGGCGACATCGTGGTCGCCTTGATCGACCAGGAAAGCACGATCAAGACACTGGCGCAGGGAAAGGAAGGGAAATACTTGAAGGCCGAAAACCCGCGTTATCCGGACTTGGCTCCGGTCATCGAAATGGATATACAGGGCGTCGTGCGCACCCTCATCCGGAAAGTAGACTGAAACCATGCCAGCCGCGTCGCCACAACTGACATCCCTGGTTCGGGCACACTGCAATCCCCCGCCGGGAATACTGTTTTTTGACACGCCCGACGCCGTACGCGACGATCCGACCTTGATAGGTTACCTGCCGGTCATCGAGCGGGCATGGCAGAGCCTTGGCCTGGACGGCGTACTCTTCACACACGGCCGGCCCATCCTGTACCTGAAGGAGTCTCGACATGCGTTGACCCCACGCGAACGTATTCGACTGCACCGACTGTTCTGGAATCAAGGCGTTGCCAATGTTCTTGTGCTGGCCGACCCATCGAGCGTCTATGTCTACTCCGCCCTGGCCAAGCCGCTGCGTGACGACGCAACGGAAAAGGAACAAGCCCTTGTCGAAACGCTCACGCAGGCCGAGTATGCCCAAAGCACGCAAGCGTTCTTCGTGTCGCTCGCCACCGGCGCCTACTATAGCGAGCAGGAACACAGAGATTGTTTTCAGCCCCGTGAGACGGTTGACGCCTACCTGCTCGACAACCTCGTTGCCCTGCGAGATGAACTGTGCGATGGCGCACCGCAATTACGCATGGAGATGGCCCACGCTTTCTTGGGGCGCCTTCTGTTCGCCTGTTATCTTCTCGACCGGAGAATCGTCAACCTCGATGACAAACAGAGCCCCTCCGACGTGACGGGGGCGGCCCGACTTGAGGCCATTCTTAACGACTCGAGGTCTTTCCCTCAGCAACGTAAGTTCCTATACGATTGGTTCGCCGAACTAAAGGAGCAGTTCAACGGGACGATGTTCGACCAGGATCTGGAGGCCGAGCGTGGCGCACTCCGGGAATGCCATATGGAGGCGGTTACCCACTTCCTGGGTGGTCACGAGATGCACGGCCGCCAACGCACGCTTGGTTTCTGGGCCTACGACTTCCAGCTGATCCCTGTCGAAACCATTAGTGCCATCTACGAGAGTTTCCTCGCCGGCGAGGATGCGCAAGCCAAGAGAGAGGGGGGTGCCTTTTACACGCCACGCTTTCTGGCGGAGATGGTCCTGGACGTTGCATCGGAAGGCGGCGTGGATATTACGACCAAACGCTGCCTCGATCCAGCCTGCGGTTCCGGCATTTTTCTGGTCACCCTTTTCTCCCGGATGGCGAGCGCTTGGCTCAGTCGGCAACCCGGCAAGCCAACTTATGCCGCACGGGTAAAGGCCTTTCAGCAGATCCTGCGGACTCAGATTCAGGGTATCGACATCAACGAGACGGCGTGCCGCATCGCGTGCTTCAGTCTGTACTTGGCTTATCTAGATCGCCTCGCGCCTCCCGACATTGGCGAGCACGCGCGCAAGACAGGCAAAGCTCTGCCGAAACTCATGGCAAGCGCTTCCGATGGTTCCTCGTCATCCGGTTATCTTATTCCTGTGGTACGCAAGGCGAACGCGCTCTCAGATGCCGATGACCTGAACGGTGCTTTTGATGTCGTTGTTGGCAACCCGCCCTGGCGGGAACGCCCGGACCGTCTGGCGCAACGCTTTACGGAGAAGGCTCCTGACTTTCTGTGTGCGGGTGGAACAGGATGCCTCCTGCTGCCGACCGCACTGCTGCTGAACAAGACAGACGACTTTCAGGACAGATGGCTCCGCTGCATCACGTTGGAGCGGATCGTCAACTTGGCCGATTATCGTCTCCTCCTCTTTCGGAACGCCAAGCGTCCTGCGCTGATCGCCCGGTTCCGTAACGATCAGCCGCGGATTGGGACGGCTGTCGTCGAGCACGACGCTCCGAAGTTTCGCCGGGATTCGTTGCGGGAAGGTTGCATCACGATCAGTCCACCGGATCGATCGTGGATTCCCTTGCAGAACATCCTCGCCGCGACACGAGAGAAGACAGCACCGCTCCTCTGGAAACGACATCTATGGGGCACGCCGAGAGACCAGAAGTTACTGGCTCTCCTTCTGGACATGCCGCCGCTCAGTGATCGGGTCGAGTTGCTCAGCGATTTACGGCGGCGGAAATCTGCACGCGGAAAGATCTGGCTTGCTGGCCAAGGTATCAAGCCGTGGCGTGGCGATGCAGCTGATGCCGACCGCCCACTCAAGCCCATTGGTAGAAAAGATGATTCCTTGTTCTTGCCTGCCAGGAAATGGAAATCTGATCTGGTCGTGTTGGCGGGCGATATCGTTCCACTGGTTCAAGGCCTAGAGGCTGAGAGGTACCGAAGCGACGTGCTATACAGCCGTCCCGCCGATGCGCTCTTCACTCCCCCCATGGTTCTGGTGAGCAAGGGCTTCGGTAAGGTCGCCTTTTGCGACTTCCCGGTGCTTTTTCAGCACGCTATCCAATCGATCACAGGCCCACATGAGGACCGGGAGTTGCTCATGTTCCTCGCCGCGTATCTTCGTTCGCCGCTGGCTCGCTACTTCCTGTTCCATACCGCAGGGAACTGGGGTACTGAGCGCGACGAGGTTCAACTCGACGAGTTGCTGCGCCTTCCTTTTCCGCTTCCAGGCACCGAGTACGCAACGAACAAGGCCGACCGCATTGTTCGTGATGTGGCGGAGCGTGTGCATGAATTCCAGACCAAACTGGAGCACCCTCCATCGCGAAACGGTCATTTGCTGGACACTCATCTTTCGGATGCTGAGCGCAGGCAACTGACCGACTCGGTGCAAGCCGAACTGAACCAGTTTGTTTACCGCTATTTCGGCCTCACGCCGCAAGAGATCATTCTCATCGAGGACGCGGCAGAGGTCTTCATACCGAGTTCCACGCCTCACGCCTGGTGGAGTGAGTCGGACGTGTTCACGCTCGACCCCGTGGAGGCCCCTCGTCCCATCCATTACCTGCCCGGCATTGGGGTCTATGCCGATACATTAACGAAGACGCTGAACAGTTGGGTTGCCGAAAGGGGTTCCCCGCAACGGGCGGTCGCAACGGGCGGTTGCGACAAGGAGACGGGTCTGGCCATGGTGACTCTCCGGCTGACGGCAAAGGAAACCGGTTTTCGACAAATCGATGTATCGCATGCACTCTGGCAGGCGTTAGACACTTTCCGGAAGCGGGCATCGCGAATAAATCAGGGCACGTTGGCTACAGAACGTGACATCGTGTTGTTCCACGGCAAGAGTATCCACATCATTCGCCCCGGTATTCTTGCGAACTGGACCCGCACGGCCGCTCTTAACGACGCGGCGCGGATCTATGGAGAGATCGCCCTTTCGGGGGCGAACGAATGAGCGAGTCATTCGTTGACGACTCATTCACGGATTGGGTCGCCCCATTCCCCCGTAAGCATGTGTCCAGTATCCTTTCTGCTGTGTTGGCTGCCGCTGCAACCCTCAAGAAGAAAACCCCGACGGACAAGGAGAATTGGCTGACCCGACGTCTTCACGCACGGTTGATCAAGCATTCTCCGTTCCGCGACGGCCCGCTTGACATTGCCATGCAATCCGAGGTCGGCTACGAAGACATTGATGCCGATAGACCTGAGGGCCAGATCGACATCAAAGTGATGTGCGGTAAGGGGGCGCAGGTTTACTTCGCCATCGAAGCCAAGCGGCTGCGCGTGTGTCACCCCTCGGGGCGGTTCGACACCGGCTCGCGTGAGTACGTGGAGAACGGGATGATGCGATTCGTCAGCGGTCAATACGCGGCGCGCATGAACTCCGGTGCGATGTTGGGATTTGTCTTCGATGGGAACACAGAGGCTGCGCGCATCGACGTGTTGGCGGCCGTCGAGCGCGGGCGCGGTAACCTCAAGCTTTGTCCTGGGCCGCCACTGCGCCGTTCGACGACCCTCCCCGACCATACTATTAACGAGAGTGAACACCTGTCGGGCGATCGACGACTCACGCTGTACCACATTCTGGTCGCTGTCTGAGTTGCGTCGAGCGACGTGGGCCGCCAACTCGATGTCGACATCTGATGACCGATGCCTGATATTCTAACGCGTGAGAGCAATACTGGACATGGATGGAGGAATGCCCGTGGATAACTCGACACCAGAGAGCCCTGAACATCAACCCGTGCCTCCCGCCCTCCCGCCACCCCTGGGCCCCCGCGTAGAGTCGCCCCCGCTTCCTCCTATTCCGCCGGGCCAGTTCTGGAAAGGATTCCTCGATCTGACAGGCGGCAGCCTTCTCTACTGTCTGAGCGCGCTGTCCATTATCTATGGGATCACACAGATCATGGGGCCGCTGCTGCTCAAGACCGGCGTTCTGAGTGAAACGCTCCCGTGCATCGGCGCACTCAATCTGTATGAAGTGGCTCTGCTGGGTACACTCGCCTTTATCGTCGTAGGGCGACAGGTTACGGACGATGCCATTTCGCTGGTGGTTCTGATCCCGCTTTTCCTGGTCGGCAGCGGCATCGCACTGGATACCGTTGCCAATACGGGGCCGGTTCTAGCCCTTGGAATCGGGGCGTTGTGCGCGGCAGCGGGCGGCGTCAAGTTGGCCGTGTTGCGGCAGGCGATCCGGGTCCCTTTTGGCTGGCTGGCCCTGGGCGGTTTGGCGCTCGTGGTGACATGGAACTTTCTGGCTGGGCCTGCGCTGGTGAATCTGTTCGCCACTCATCCCGAGTTGATGGCGGACAAACGATTCTTCTGGCTCAGTAGCCTGTTGCTCCTGTTGATCTCCGGAACCCTCGTCCTGGTTGAAACGATCCGCAACCCCGCGCGGTCTTCCTGCACCGACTCGCCCTTCCTGCGGACGTGTTCCATGGTCAGTGTCTTTGCATTGGTGCTGCTGGGGGCCGCCGGAGCCCACCTGTATGCACTCGGGTATCAGTTTGATGTGCGGTTCGCCGACGGAGACTTCCTGCTACTGGCCACCCTGGGTGTCGCTTTGCTGCTGGAGGCCATGCTGCGTTTTGGAGAGCGACTGCACGGGCCGGCGGCCGTCGTGGGATGCGCACCGTTGGTTGGCACAGTCATCGTGTTGTTGGAAAAAGGGTTTACCGTTCCCGTTGCCGGGGGACTGGAGTGGATGGGACACCCGAGCACGATACTGGTGGCCGGGGGCCTCGGCATGGTGCGTATGGCACTGCGAACGCGATGGACAGCCTGCTGGTGGATCGTAGGCAGCTACGGGTTGGCGGTTGTGTTGACGGCCGGCTTTTCGCCGTCGTTACCGGCAGATCTCAACTGGCGCCTGTTCGCCGGCCTTCTTGTTGCGGGCCTGTTTGCCGTGGGGGTTGCGCTGAAGCGTCCAGGCTTGTGCGTGGTGGCCGTCGCGGTGGGTACCGTGGGGCTGCCCATGACAAGTGGATTCCAACACGCCGTGGAAGCCGTCGGACTCATCGTGCCGGGAGGTATGGCCGGGGTCGGCGGTCTGGCCCTCCTCGTCGTGGCCCTCGCGTTCAAGGACAAAACGCTTATCCCGGTGGCCATCATCGGAGCCCTGGGCGTGACGGGCAGCGCCTTCGATTTCGTATCCGCCGCCATCGGGTGGCGCGATCTCGTCATGTTATGTGTCCTGGCGTTCGCGGGGGGGCTGGTGTGGTGGCGCCTGAGAAGTCTGGTCGCGGTCATCATCCTCGGCGTGCCGGTGGTTGTGCGGCTTTGGTTGCTCTTTCGAACCCTGTCGGCATGGCGCTATGTGGTGCTCAGCTTTGTGCTGCTGGCCGGCGGTGCGTGGCTGAGTACCGTTAAGAGCCGTAGAACGCGACCGGTTGCGGCGTCAGATGACTCCAAGACCAAGTCATGCGGTTTTCTTCCCGGCGTCGACCCGCTGAAACTCAATGAACTGTCCGATGAAATCGAGACCGATGAGTTCATTGCACGCCACCGAACGCAACCCACTTCGACAACTTAGGAGTGGCAGTTTGACTACGAAATACGCGAAAGCCGCGAAACCAAATTACCTTTCGCGAATTTCGCGTATTTCGTAGTGGTCTTGACTGCCAGATTTAAGACAAGCCATTACCTCCAGCGTAAGGTGGTTTCCCCTTCGACCAGTCTCACGGCCTTGCCCTGGACGGTGACATGGAGCGGGTCTCCCTCCAGGTCCAGGTGGATCCCGTCGCGCTGGAGTGTCACGCGGAGCCGCCGGTTACGAAACATGACCGTGAAGGCCATCGACTTCCATCGCTTCGGCAGATGCGGGCGAAAGGTCAACTGTCCGTCCACCAACCGCATGCCGCCAAAGCCGGTGACGATGCAGGACCAGGTGCCCGCCAGGCTGGTGGTATGGAGGCCGCTTTGGGTGTTGCCGTTGACGTTGTCCAGGTCCAGCCGGGCCGAGCGCAGATAGTAGTCGAAGGCCTGCTTCTCGAGTCCCACCTCGGCGGCGATGATCGAATGGATGCAGGGGCTCAGCGAGGATTCGTGCGTGCACTTGGGCTCGTAATACTTGTAGTTGGCCAGCTTGCGGGCCAGCGTGAAATGGTCGTTGTGCATGTGCATCAACAGCAGCACGTCGGCCTGTTTCATGACCTGGCTGCCGTTGCGGCGGTTCATTTGCCACTTGCCCGCAGGGAGATCCCCGGGGTTGACCTTGCGGATGTCGAAAGGCTCCCGCTGAAGAAACGTGTCGTCCTGCTCATCGATCCCCAGCGCCGCATTGAACGGGAGGTACAGGTTCCGGGCAATATCGGCCCAGCGCGTCAGTTCGCGGTCATCGAACTTCAGCTTGCGGGCGAGGGCTTTCCAGCGGGCTGGCGCGGTCTTGCGCAGGCTGGCGGCCACCTCCAGGCCGTAGAGCAGATTCTCGCGGGCCATGTAGTTGGTGTAGACGTTGTTGTTGATGGCCACCGCGTATTCGTCGGGACCGGTGACGACGTTGATCACGTAGCCCTTGCTCACGGTGTGGTTGACGCGGCTGGCCCAGAAGCGGCTGGTCTCCAGGACGACCTCGGCGCCGTAATCCAGGAGGAACTCGCGATCCCCTGTGGCGGCGACGTACTGGCGAATGGCATGCGTCACCGCCGAGCTGACATGCTGCTCCAGGGCCCCGTAGTCCCAATCGCCGGAGCGCTCCTCGCCGTCGATCGTGACCCACGGGAACATGGCCCCATCGTAGCTGTGGCGGCGTGCCTTGCGGCGAGCCCCTGCCAGCGTCAGGTACCGGTACATCAGCAGCGTCCTGGCCTTGGCCGGCGCCGTGTAAAGGAAGAAAGGCACCATGTAGGCTTCCGTGTCCCACCAATACAGCCCGCCATAGCCCGGGCCCGAGAGTCCCTTGGCCGCGATGTTCACGAGCGGGTCGATGCCCGCGTAGCTCTGATGAATATGAAAGACGCAGAAACGGATGCCCTGCTGGGCCGCCGCATCGCCGGTGATCTCGATGTCGTTATCCCGCCAGATGGCGGCCCAGGCGGCGGTATGATCCTGCAGAACGGCTTCGAAACCGCGGCGGCGGAGCGTGGCGGCCTTGAGGGCTGAGCGATCGCCGGCGGGTTTCTTCTGCCCATCCCGTGACGAGCAGACGGCCACCAGCTTGTCGATGAAATAGGACTGCCCCCGGCGCACGGCAAACGAACGCCGTCGGGCAATGTACTTGTCCCGGGAGATCGTGGTATCGGTGGTGGGCACGGTCTGCCCGGCGCAGGTGATGGACGAGCGCAGGGTCAGGGCGGTTTGAAACCCCGTGATGAGGGTCTTCGTCAGGAGCGTGGCGCCGTCCGCCTCAACCGGCGCCTGAAGGACCTGGGTCTGCTGTGGGGCCTTTTCGCCATCGAGGGACAGATCAAGGGACACCTTGCCGTTCCAGTTGATGGGCCGAAGCTCCAGGCGAATCGCCCCGACATGCCGGTCGGCCTGACTGACGATACGGGTGAACGTCAGGTCCGTCTGCCGGCCGCGCGGATCCTCCCGGACGAGGGTCCGGACGAGCGTTCCGGTTTTGAGGTCCAGAGTACGCCGGTAGCTCAAGACCTTCCCGGTGCGCGGATCGAACCGCTGGCCGCCCAGGGTGACCTCCATTCCGTACCAGGTGGGCGCCACCACAGTGACCGAGCACTCGTTGACGTACCCGACGCGCCAGTCGCAATGGCTCTTGATGAGGTCGTAGACATTCGCCACGTAGGTGCCGGGGGAGGATCCTGTCCCGCCCGAGAAGCCTTCCTCCGGCGTGGCCCGCACGCCCATATAGCCGTTGGCGAGCGAGAAGATCGACTCGTGGAATTCGTTCAGTTCCGGCTGGTAACTTTCCTCGGTAACGGACCAGGCTTGTGGGCGGTAGTATTGTTGCGTCATAACGGCTCCTGTGATGTACGGCGGATTATGCCTTCAAGTGAACCGTGAGATCCAGAAGGTAATGGAGGCGGGAGGCTTTGCGCCAGGGCGGCGTGTGCAATCCAGAAGGAACTCACGGGAGGGGCATTGGTCGACAGCCGTGGTCAACAGTAAGATCCCGATGGCCTTGTTGGCGCCAGCCAACCTTCGGAGTGCGGCAGTTCGTTGACTGCCGCCTTTCTTCTCGCCTGCCCAAGGGCAAGGCGGCAGCCAGGAACTGCCGCACTCCAAGGCGGGCTTTGCCCGTAATAGAAGGGCGTTGTGGGCTTCAGCGGGGACGTCCCTGCGGCTCCTCTTTTGCGGCTGCAATCAGGTTGAGCAGCAGGCGATCGGCGGCCGGGTGTTTGCCCAGGTGATCGAGAAGGGGGAGGGCATTCAGCATCAGTCTTCCCTTGCCCCAGCGGCGTTGTGCAATGAGCAGGCCCGTATCATAGCCGCCATCGCAACAGTACCCGACGGCAAACGTCGCCGCGATGACTTCGTCCACCTTGGTCGAAGCGTCGAATGAGGCGTGGCCCACCACACCGCCCCAGTAGTGCCAGTCAAGGATGCCGCCGCTCTGCAGGCCCGCAAAGACGGCGTGGCGTCTGCCGACCGATTCCCGATGGTAGAGCCAATCGTGGAACCAGCCGCGGGCCTTGACAGTGTCACCCCATGGCAACGTCCTGGGCTTGTCGGGCGTCGAACAGAAGGGCTCGACGCTGAGAATGAGCGTTTTCGCACCGGCCTTGATGGCCGCCTGTAACGCTTCCCAGCCCGCCAGATTCTCCGGCGTGGGAGGCACAGCGCCGACGAGAACAGCCGCGCGTTGGGTGAGTCTGGTCTTGCCCGGAACGAACGGCCTGCAGGTGAAGCCGCGCGACTCCAACCACGCCGTGGCTTCCGGGCCCACGTGCCAGAGAGACAGGCTCCCCTTGCTTTTGGGCAGTTCGTTCACCGCGGTGATGGCGAAGGTGAGGCGGTCACCGGTGGCCGCTCCGCCGCGCTCCAAGTCCGCCGCGAAGGTGTATTGTCCCGCCGGCAGGTCGAGTTTCACCTTGGTCTTCAGCACAGGAAGGGCCAGATCGCCTTTGGCGGTCACCTCCACGGTCGTCCGGCGTTCCCAGACAACCCCCTCCGCCGCGTTCCAAATGCGAAAGCCGACCGGATAACGTCCCGGCCTGAGGGCGCCTTCATTGGCCAGGACAGCCTCAAGCTGCAGAGGCTGCCCGGCGTACCCGTGTCCCGGGTTCACGAAAAGGCACCAGCGCAAGGAGGACCATCCGTCCTCCAGGACTTCCGCGATGCCGGACTTCCATCGTCGCCAGAACGTCCAGAGGCCTTCGCCCGTCATGACGTGATCCAGGAGGCCCGTCAGATTGTACCCGCAAAGACGGGGATTGGAGCGGACGAGATCGAAGTTGAGGCGGCGCTGAAGCGTGTGGCGTTGGTAGCTTTCGCGGAAGAAATCGACAGGAAACGCATAGATGTCGTCGAACTTGTACCGTTTCCAATCGGCGGTAAATCGCTCCGCCATACTCCGCATTAGAGCCCGATCCTGCAGATCGTCAGGAACATCGAAGCGGTCGAATCCCCGTCCTTCCTCGATGGCGTTATGCTGGCTGCCGGTGCCGAACTCGGACAGAAACACGGGTTTTGTGCCTTTACCCAGGTTCCTCAGCAGGTCCCGGTACTTGTCCTCAATGGGGCAGGGAGGATAGACATGGGCATCGCCGGCGCGGTCAATGTACCCACCGGGTTCCCAGCCGAGAACCTTGCTGACTTCGGGCGCCTCGGGACCTTCCACCCCCCAGACGGGCTCCCATTCGCGACCGCCGGGATTGCTGGCCGACCCGATCTTCGGATTCGCATCCCAACGCCCGCTCCCCAGGAGAACCAAGCGCGTGGGATCGAGGTCGCGCAGTTTCGGGAGATAGTTCACCGCGCATTCAAACGAGGGGCCGGTCATCTCGTTGATGAGCCCCCAAATCGTGATACAGGGGTGGTTGCGATCCCGCAGGATCAGCTCGCGGTAACTGCGCTCATACCGCTCGACCAGTTGCGGGGACTCCCCAAGCGCCCATGACGCGAGGCTCTCCTCATAGATCATGAGGCCGATCTCATCGCAAAAGTCCAGCTGCTCAGGAAGCGCGGCGCCCGCAATGAAGCGGATGCAGTTGAACCCCGAGGTCTTGGCCATGAGCAGATCACGCCGCATGAGCGCGGGTTCCGGCGGCAGGACCTGCGAAATCGGGAAATGGTTGGCGGTGTGTGCCGATTTCAGGAACAGTCGTTCCCCGTTGAGGTGGAAATACCCGTCCACCAGGCGAAGTTCGCGGAATCCACAACGCACGGCGTACTCCTGTCTTCCCAAGGAGGCCGTCACACGATAGAGGAAGGGATCGCCGAGACTCCATAGCCGGGGCTGCGAGACGTTCACACAGAACTCGTGCCGCGACTGCCCCTGCGGCAGCCGGACCGTTGACTGGAGGCGTTGCGTCGAATCGTTGCCGACCGAGCCCCCCACGGTAAGGGCAATCTCATCCTCAACGTCAACCGAGGTGTCGTTCTGCACGGTCACTGTCAGGTCGATCCTGCCGGACGACATGTCCGGGCGGGCGAACACATCGATGATGCGCACCTCGGGAACGATCGCCAAGGTCACGTGGCCGGTGATCCCGGAGACATTATACAGCCGGCCCGGTTGATACTGGGATTGGTCATATTGGCACCGGTGCGGGATTTCGGCCAGGACCAGTCCATCCACGCGCTCATTGCCGGGCTTCAACACTCGGACGGAAAGGAGATTCTTCCCGGAATGGAGGACCTTGGTCACCTCCAGTTCAAAGGGCATCTCGGCGCTTTCGTGCCCGCCCACGGCAACTCCGTTCAACCAGACGTCGGCCCGGTATTCGACCGAGCCAAACCGGAGCAGGGCCCGCTCGGTGGTCGCCGGCAATTCGGAGACCGTGAAGTCATGCCAATACCAGGTTACTCCCTGGTGCACGGGAAACGTTTGCTGCACCACACCGGGTACAGGAATAGCCCTGGCCTCGGGACGGCTCGCGCGGAACCACTGTTCCTCGCGTCCCACATTCTTCGAATCCATGGCCGCCTGCCACGAACCTGACAGAGTTTGTGTTTTCACTGAGCTCCTGATGACGTTTTAGCCGACGACTACATCCATGGTTGTTGTGAGGGTTTGCTCCTGCCGGGTGACGGTGACGATGAGTCGCGCCACGCCTGGACCGATCGCCTGCAACCCGCCCTGGTCATTGACCGTGACGATCTCCGGCGACTCGCTGTGATAGGTGATGGCCGCATCGCCCACGTCGGATACCTACCCCGTGTCGGGGTGGCGTGCCAGACGACAGCGGCGTTGGCTTCCGGCAGAGTCCCGCTCCAGGCATCATTGCCCTTGGTCGAAACGTAGTATGTATGAATGGACATCGGTCTTTCTTATGATCCTCTGCGGCACGTGTGTCCCTGCACTCAGGGCGCGTGTATCCGCTCTTGTTTTGCCTGAATTTCGTCTTCAAACCGCGCCGGCATGGTCGTGAACGGTGCCACCGACTCACCCCGGCTCTGCCGCACCAGATCGGTGACGCAGAGCCGAAGCGTTTCATCGAGATCGAACCCGAGCCGCTTGACGGGGAGCACCGCCGGGCCGGCACAGGGGTAGTTGGCGTGCATCACGACATCGACCTGGTCGGGGACCCGCACGCCGGCGGCAACCAGGCCGCGGAGCGCGTGATCCCCCAGGTTGTCATCCATGATGATCAACCCGTCGGGCGACTCGGGGCCGTGCTTGTGCATCAGGAGGTGGGTGGTGTCGACGGCCGCATCCGCGTCGTTGACGTTGAAGTGCAGCATCCAGCACGGCTCAGTCGTCATGCCGCGTGCGGCCAGGCACTGCTCCGCGTGCGCCTCGATCTCGGGCCAGCCGCGAGGAAACAGAAGCAGGGCGATGCGACGGCGCCCCCGCGACTGGAGGTAATCGAGCGCCTGGTCGAGAAAGGATTTGTAGTCAAACCAAACCGCGGGCAGCCGTGGGTCACCGGGACCGGCCATGATCGCCACCCGTGATACGCCGGGATTGTCGAGAATCGGCGTCTGCGCCAGGGTCCATGACGGGGTACTCGCGAAAATCAGGCCCGCCAGGCGCCGGTCCACGATCCGGCTGAGCAGCAGGCGGTAATCGTTCGTGCTCTCGTGCTCATAGAGCCCGTAGAAGGGAAAGAACCTGAGTCCGTCCTCGGCCTGGAGGTTCAGGGCCACCTGAAGGAGCGTGGCGAAGAAGCGTGAGCTCGCAACGAACTCGCTGCTCTGGGGAAAGACCAGGGCGTAGTGGCACTGATGGGGTGGGGAAAGGGTCACCACTGTTCCCCCGCGGCGGGCGGTTTGGATAAACCCCTTATCGGCCAGTCGGCGGATCACGCGCTGAATCGTCACGCCGGTCACGCCGAAGTGCTGCGCCAGTTCCGTCTGAATCGGCAGGCGGGAGCCCGGTGGATAGGTGCCCTCAATGATGGCATCGCGCAAGGCGGCCTCTATTTTTGAAGCGGGCCGCCTGAGATCGGGCGTCAATGGATCTGTGAGCGTCGGAGTCACGATTGTTTTATCTATTACTTCACTTGGATTATCTTGTATTGTTTACATGCTCTTATGTAATGATATGGGTGTCAATTTTCTTTTTCTTAATAAGGAGAAAACAACATGCAGATTGAAAGTACGAATCCCCCCCCGGTCGCATCGATGATCACCTGGCCGGCGCCGGCCGGTGAAATCGCCTCCCCGGATTTCCCCGAGGTATCCATTGCCGGGACCCGATTGTTTGTCTACCAGGCGCCCGTCCGCGCCGAAATCCTGCCGAACGGCGGGTTGGCCTCGCACAAACCCGACTACGCGTCGGAACGTGCCTCCTTCGTCCTCTTTGACATGTCGGCCCCGGTGACCGTTCGCGTGGTGCCGGCGCGGCCCTTCAAGACGGTCTCACTCCGTCCCGAGCGGGCCGGCATCGCCCCCCGCATTGTCGACGGCGCCATCGAGTTCACGCTCGACCGGCCGCGGAAGCTGACGTTGATCCTGGACGGCGACAGCCGCATGGCCCTGCACCTGCTCGCCGGTGAACCGGAGAAGGACGTTCCCTCGGCCGACGATCCCAATGTGCTGTATTTCGGACCTGGCGTGCACGAGACCACGGGCATCGAGCTCAAGAGCGGCCAGACGATCTATCTCGCGGGCGGCGCCGTGCTCAAGGCGAAGCTCAAGCCGGGTGAGAAGGGCACGTACAGCGAGAAGTGGAAAGTGGTTTTCCATAATGGAAACGTGTTCGGCCTGAAGAAGGTGGATCATGTGCGGATTTGCGGCCGCGGTATCGTGGACGCCAGTGACATTCCCCATCCTGGCTGGAACATGCTGGCATTCGACGGGGCGAAGCACGTCCAGATTGAGGGGATTACCCTGCGCAACGCGGCCAACTGGAATTTCGTGATCGGCAAGTCGGAGGATGTCGAGGTCAGCGACGTGCGCATCATCAGCGGTCGGCTGAACAGCGACGGCATCAACAGCGTCAACTCCCGCCGGGTCCACATTCATGATTGCTTTGTCCGCAACCATGACGACAGCATTGTGGTCAAGACCACGGCGCAGAGTATTCCCGCCGAGGATATCAAGGTTGAGCGCTGTACCATCTGGAACGACTGGGGGTTTGCACTGGGTGTGACCTACGAAACCCGTTCGCCGGTGCGGAACATCGTTTTCAGGAACAACGACATTGTGTTTTCGCGCCACTGGATTTTCGGAATCCATGTCTCCGACGGGTCCCTCGTTGAGAATGTTACCTTCACCGATACCGCCGTGTCCGACCTCGATGGCGTGAGCAATGCCGCCGGCTCCCCGCCGGCCTGGCTGTCGCCGGGGGCGATGCTGTTCCGCGGGACGATCCAACAGGACTGCTGGGGGCATGACGCCGAGCGCGGCCGTGTGCGCAACGTTCTGATTGATGGCGTCACGCTCTACGGGAAGAAGGTGCCGCCCAGTGAACTCTATGGCGCCGATGCCGCGCACGATATTCGCGGCGTGGCTTTCCGTAACATCCGGGTGGTGGGGCAACCCCCGGTGGCGGACCTCGCAGGGCTGTCGTTGAAGAAGAACGGTTTTGTCAGCGACGTGACGTGCCGTGCGGCGCCGGCCTGGCCGGTGTCTGTGCGGGAATTCGCCCCCGTGAAACCAGTCAGCCGGGCGAAGCGGGCCACTCCGATCGTGGCGGTGCTCCACAATGCAGGCCCCGCCGCCGAGGAGGTGGGGATTCAACTCGTTCTTCCGCCCGAGGTGCGCTGCCTGTCCGGCGCGGTGCCGCCCAAGGTCCGCATCGAGGCGGGCATGAGCGTCCGGCAGGAATGGGTTGTCGAGGCCGGGTCCGAGCTGACGTGCGAGCTGCAACTCCGGCTGGAGGGGAAGGGAGAGGTCGTCATGACGCCCCTGTCGGTCTACTTCCTGCCGCCGATGGCGATCACGCGGCCGGCCTATATCCCGGAGCCGACACCCGCCAAGTCCCGCGTCCTGATCGGCGCGCACCACTGTCCCCTGTGGGAAGCCGACAAGCCGGCCATGTGGGACAACATCATCAAGCATCCGGAGCGCACTCCGGCCCTTGGGTTCTATAACCAGGAGAATCCCGAGGTGTCGGACTGGGAAACGCTCTGGGCGGTCGAGCACGGCATCGACTTCTTTGTCTACTGCTGGTACCGCACCAGCCAGGGCGGTCCGGTGACCACCAGGTTCTCCTCCGCGATTCATGAGGCGTTCTTCAAGTCCCGCTACAGGGACATGATGAAGTTCACGATCATGTGGGAGAACCAGTCGCGCGGGAAGGCCGGTATTGCCGACGAGAAGGATCTCACGACGAACCTGCTGCCGTTCTGGATTGAGAACTATTTCAAGCATCCGAGTTACCTGAAGATCGACAACAAGCCGGTACTGTTCATCTATCGGCCCGCGTTTCTGGTCGACGACCTGGGCAGCGTGGAGAAAGTGGCCGGAGCCATCGACCTCATGCGCAAGGCCTGCCGCGACGCGGGGTTTGCCGGGCTGCTGGTGCTGGGCGAGAACCGCAACGTGGATCCGCGGCAGTTGACGCTGATGAAGCAGATGGGTCTCGACTACTCGTTCGCTTATTGCTGGCATGTGCAGAACAACCCGACCCCGGTGCAAGCCATCGACGCGCAATTGAAGAGCATGGAGGAGATCCAGAAACTCGGCATCATGCCCCAGGTGCCCACGGTGTCCCAGGCCTGGAGCGGCTGGCGCGACGAAGGCTCGATCTGGAAACTGCCTCCGACCGACTTCGAGACCCTGCTGCGCCGGACCGATGAGTTCATGACCCGTCTGCCGGCGACGGAACTTGGCAGCCGGATGCTGCTTCTGGATAACTGGAACGAATGGGGCGAAGGCCACTACCTGCTCCCGTACCGGGAATACGGCTTCGGCTACCTGGATGCGGTCCGCAAGGTGTTCACGGCGGCCCCCGCGGCGCATTCCGACCTCATTCCGGAGGACATCGGGCGAGGACCCTACGACACCGCGATTCGGGCCCTTCTGGAGAAGCAAGCAAAGCCCTGAACGGGCGCAAACGGCATAGCGAAGATTCAATCGGGAACTCAGGAAATCAGGAAGGGATGAGGGATCTCTTGCCCTGAGTTCCTGAGTTCCAGATTCGTTTTTTGGTTCCGGCCATGCCGGGTTAGGCAAGGATGGGACGTGGCACGGGAAGAAGCGGTCTTGGTCTTGGCGTAGGTCCCCAATCGGTGGGGACCAAGGAGAGGGAAGAGGTCCAGGCGGGAACAGGGGTCGCGGAAGAGGTCCTGATCGGAGTCAGGACCCACGCCAGCAGGATGCCCTGCGAAAGGGAAGTATCAGACAAGGAGAGCCATGAAAGAAGCTGAAGTGACGGCAAAGGCAACGTGGCAACGGGCGAATACGGACTGGATGATGCAGAGCAAATGGGGAATGGCCTCCCACTATCTGGCAGACTCGGCCGGGTGCCAGCAGACCACGGCGTTGGGCGTTGAGGCCTGGAACCGGCAGATCGATGCCTTCGATGTCGCGGGCCTGTCCCGGCAGTTGGCGGAAGCCCATGTGCCCTATTTCTTCATCAGCTTGGGTCAGAATTCAGGGTTTTACCTCTCGCCCAACCGCACCTATGACGAGCTCGTGGGTATTGTGCCGAGCAAGTGCTCGCGCCGCGATCTCATTGCCGATCTGGCCGCCGCCCTGGCGCCCTACGGCATTCGCCTGATGGTCTACCTGCCCGCCGGCGCCCCGAGCAACGATGCGACGGCCAAGGAACGCCTGGAAACGCCGCGGGACGACCGGATGCTGGCCTTCCAGCAACGCTGGGAAGCCGTCGTGCGGGAGTGGTCGCTGCGCTGGGGCCGGTCCGTCCAGGGATGGTGGATCGACGGACCCTATAACGCCGCCGCCTACCGGCAGCCGGAGGCCCCGAACTATCGCAGCCTCGCGGAGGCGCTCAAGGCCGGTAATCCCGGATCGCTCGTGGCATTCAATAACGGACTGCGGACGCCGGTGTATTCCATGACGGAATTCGAGGACTTCACCCCGGGCGAGATCGAACGCGACATGACCGTCTCGTCGGGCCATCTTCCGGATTTCTCCCGCCTGGCGCCCTATGCGCGGTTCATTGACGGCGCTCAATTCCATATCTACACGATCATGGGGGAATGGTGGGGCAAGGGGCCGGTGCGCTTCCCGGATGAACTGACCATCGGCTACACCAAGTTCATCAACAGCAAGGGCGGGGCCGTCACCTGGGATGTGCCGCTGACGGTTGGCGGCTTGATCGAAGAATCGTTCCGTCCCCAGCTGGCCGCCCTTGGGGCCGCCCTGCGGTGGGCAAAGCCGTTTACAACTGACGGGCAGTTGCATCTGTATCATATTGCAGATAAAGTAGTTGCGAGTTCAGTGCGACTCCATTGGAGGGCCT
>CAYOIT010000015.1:0-36493 GCA_964404035.1 uncultured Verrucomicrobiota bacterium
AGTTGCCCGTCTCGCGCCCTGCCCACTGCCGGTTCTGCAAGGCCCACACGGCGGCCGCCATTTCCTTCCCGGCCACAGCCAAATGGCCAGCCGGGTACGAAACCAGAACGCCATCCCCGGGCACCGGTCGGAGCAACGCCACGCGCGCACGAAACGCGACCTCTACTTTTGCCACGGCACTTTCCAGTCCCTCGCCCTCCAGATCACGGCTCTCGTTCAGTCCTCGCAGGAGGTCGTAAAGAGTGCGCGCATGACGCTCGCCTTCGATGCCTCCCCTTTCACGAGCCCGCAGTCGAGACGCGATATGGCCGCACGCCATGGCGGCCACAAAGAACAGCCCCAGCATCAGCGCATCCTCAGTCCGGTTGATGCGGAGCGACCACTGCTTCGGCAGGTAAAAGAACCACCAGGTCAGAGCACTACCGAACGCCAGCAGCATGACCGTCCAGCGGCTCAGAAACAGTGAGGCAATGATCAGAATGACGACATAGATGAGCGGAACAGAAGGATACCCGAGCGTCCTTTCGACCCCACCGCCGACGAGTGTCACCACGGCAAGAACAACCAGGGCCCACAACGTCTGCCGCCATCCACCGGCGGGCCATCTGAGAAGAGGCAGACACTTCGCCGAAGGCAACTCGCGCTGAACAAGATCAACCTCAATCTCGCCACTCTGTCGGATAAGCCGATCAATTGGCGTGCGCACGCCCCGGCCCCTCCACCACACGATGTGTTGCGGCTTTCCGGCAATCATGCGGGTGACCGACTTCTCGTATGCCACACGCAGAAGCGTCTCCGCAAGATCCACACCGGCGGTGGAGATGACCTCAGCGCCCAACGCCCGTGCGAGATCCAGATTGCAGGCCAACTGACGGCGTTGCGTATCGTCAAGGACCCGGCCAGTGTCGACGTAGACCGCAAGCCAGGGTGCATTCAGCTCCGCCGCCGTGCGCCGGCCAAGACGCACCAGTTTCTCGAACCCGGGTCCGGGTCCGACGGCAACCATGAGCCGGTCAACTGGTCGGGAATCTGTGTCTTCGCTATTCATGATCACTGCCTCTGTAACACAGTTCGCAGTCTGATACAGCCCCCAAAACGACAGTGCAGCATCGTCCCGCAAGCTGACGTGGGCAGGCTCGACGCAGTGTGCTTCCTTGCGAAACCGTCTGCAACCCGCTAGATTCCCTCCGGTCGATGGAAGATGGAGACGCCTTCACGGGAACAAGACCAGATGGATGAGCCCTGCGATCTGCGGGCAATGATCGACACCTCAAGGAGGCGGCAACCTGATGATATGCCATAGCCGGCCAACCAGTGCTGGGTCTGCACGTCGCCAGCCTCGGACGACTCTCGGGAGCGCAACATGGAGCAGAATTCGAAACATCTCCTGCTGATGACGATTGATGAAGAGGTTCGTCCCCTTTCCATTCGCGTGCTGGGCGCTTATGCGGAATCCATCGGGGTTCGGACCACTCTCTTGAGCATTATCCGGCCTTTGGCTACCCACGGGCATCCTGTAACGTTCACGTCGGCCGAAGTCGGACGGCTGCAGGCCTTCCTGCAGCAGGAACGCGTGACCCACCTCGGGTGCTACCTCATGACCGCCAGCCTGAAACCCTATGCCTTCCTCGTAAAGGCTTTGCGCGAAGCTGGTTATGAAGGAACCATTCTGGCCGGTGGAGTTCACGTATCCCTTTGTCCCGAGGAATCGCTCGTAGAGGGTGCCGACTACGCGGTTCGCGGTCCCGGCGAACGGCCCTTGGAGATGATCCTCAATGGAATGACACCCGCGGCCATTCCGGGGCTGATCTGGCGCCGGGAGGGTGCCAAGGTCGTTAACCCGCAGACGCCTGATCAGCAGATCGACCTGGATGCATTGCCGTTCCCCTTGTTTCGGTTCGACCGTGATTGGGTCCTGCAGCGAGGGCATTTGTCGAAGTTGACCTGGGCGATCCACCAGAAGCACGGGGGCTGGCACGGGAAGTATTATGACTTGGTAACCTCGCGGGGCTGTGCCTACCGCTGCGCCTATTGCTGCAACGTCCATGTCGGACGGATCCAGCGATCCAGTGTGGACCGGGTTATCCGCGAGCTCAAACACATCAAAGCTACGGCTCCCGGTATTCGGGGGGTCAACGTTCAGGATGACAGTTTCTTCGTGGGGTCCGACGATTGGGTTCGTGAGTTCTGCCCTCGAATGAAGGATGAGGTCGGTCTGCCGTTCATTGTGCGCATGATTCCGCGCTACGTGACACCCGAGCGGCTGGAATTGTTCAAGTCAGGCGGTCTTCAGTATGTCACGATGGGACTGCAAAGCTCGAACCGCATCAACAGGGACGTGTTTAATCGGAAGGAGGATTCCCTGTCCTTCTTGAAGGCCGCCCGCATCGTACATGATGCAGGGCTCTGGCTGTCAATCGACCTGATCATCAACAACCCCTACGAGCGTGAGGAAGACCTGCGGGAAATTGCCCTGACCCTCAATGCGCTGCCCCGTCCCAACTGGTGGGTCGTGTCACTGTCGCTAACGCCTTTCCCCAACACACCGCTCTACGCCCGCTGTAAGAAGGACGGAATGCTAGACCAGTTCGCCACCGACGCGTATGACGCCATGCTCATGCCCACGCGGCCTGGCGGATACCTGACTCCCCGTTTCTGGCTGCTCCTGAACACCGTCGTGCTGCCGCACGTGAAGCCGGAAATCGGCGCGCGCTTGATTGCCCTGGGGCCCAACAGCCCTGCGGCTGTGCGAATGGTGGAGAGCCTGAGCCGGAGCCTGCGTACGGCCAAGCGGGCTTCCGCCTGGTTCAGGGATAACCTGCCTACCCTGTATGGCGGGCTCTACCGGTTGATGCGACGGGGAGCGGGAGGCAAGAGCCCGGGCGGGATGCGGGTATTTGACTAACCCGCCCGATCGAGTCGTCACTCCCGCCCGAAGCGCTTCGCGAGCTCCTTGAACGACGTATGAATCAACGTCGGACGTCCATGCGGACAAGTGTAAGGCATTTCGGTTTCAGCCAGTTGCACCACCAGCCGTTCGAGCTCGGTCAGGCTCAACCGATCGCGGGCCTTGGTCGCGGCTTTGCAGGCCGCCTGGGCAACGGCTTCCTCCCGCCATCGCGTATTACTCCCCCGCTCACCCAGCGTCTCCAGGTGCCGGGCGACATCGACCAGCATCTCCCGCACCCGAACGTCACTGAACCCGGCAGGCAGGGCGTCCACTACAAACGTATCGCCGCCAAACTCCGAAACCCCGACCCCCATCTTCTTGAGCAGGTCGAGATTCTTGCGCACCATCATCGCATCGCGGGGCGGCATCTCGACGGTCTCCGGGACGAGTAACCCCTGGCTTTCGACCTTCCCGCCGGCCACGGCAGTCAGGAACTGCTCGAACAACACCCTCTCATGGGCCGCATGAGGGTCCATGATGACATACCCATCTTCGGTCTCCAGGACCACATAGAGGCCGCCGACCTGCCCGATCACCCGACACCAGGCCCACGGGCTGGTTCGCCCCACCTTCTCGCCCTGAGCCTGCGGGTCGACGGCCGTGCCGGCCGTTCCCGGAACTCCGGTGGCCAAGGGCTCCGGTGGAACCGGTGCCGCCGGCCTCGATTCCGTCTGGGGCGGCCGGGGATAGACCAGAATCCGGGTGGGCGGCAGGTCGTCGATCTTCATGCTCGGGAGCGTCGACTGGGTCGGCCCGGTCATGGGCGGGGTCGAAACCGGCCGCTCCACCTTGCCCAAAACAAACGCGTTGCCCGAGTCCGCCAGAGCGTGGCGGACCCCGGAAATGATCACGTCGCGGAGATCAGAGGGGTTTCTGAACCGCACTTCCCGCTTGGTGGGGTGGACATTGACATCCACCTCTTCCGGAGGCAGCTCGATAAACAGGAAGACATACGGATGCCGCCCGTCCGCCAGAAGGTTATGATAGGCTTCGCGGATGGCGTAGTTGATCACAGGCGCCGTTGCCGGCCGGCCGTTGATGAAGACATACTGCTCCCCGCGGTCACCCCGGTTAAGGGTGGGCAGGCTGACGAAACCTGACAGGGTGGCGGCCTCGCGGCGCGCATCGATGGGTCTGAGCCCCTCCATCAGTTCGCGCCCGAAAAGCTCCCTGATCCGATCGCCGCTGGTGGCCCCCGCCGCCAGCGTCCAGGCATCCCGCCCGTCAATGGTCAGTTTCATGCCCACGGCCGGCCAGGCCAGGGCATGCACGAGAAACATCTGGCGAAGATGAGCCGTCTCCGTCTGGGATGAACGCAAAAACTTCCGGCGGGCGGGAATATTGAAGAAGAGATCCCGCACTTCGATCAGGGTACCCGGCGGTCCTCCGGTTTCCCGGACATCCTGCAGCTTGCCCCCGCTCATGAGGACTTCGGACCCCGCCAGGCTTTCCTGCCGGCGGGTGCAAAGACGGAAGCGGGAAACGGAGGAGATGGCCGCCAGGGCTTCCCCGCGGAATCCCAGCGTGTGGATATGCCCGATATCGTCGGCGTCACGGATCTTGCTCGTGGCATGCCGCTCGATGGAAAGCAACGCATCGTCGCGGTCCATTCCCGAGCCGTTATCGGCCACCGAAACGAGCCGCGTCCCGCCGGCGACAATCGCCACATCAATCTGGGTGGCGCCGGAATCGATAGCGTTTTCGACGAGTTCCTTGAGGACGGAAGCCGGCCGCTCCACCACCTCGCCGGCGGCAATCTTGTTGGCCACGTCGGGCGGGAGCAGCCTTATATGAAGGCTATCGGGCATCGTCCGTCAACGCACATCCACAACAATGTCGTCGGAGGCGGTCGGTTTCACTTCAACCACTTCCTCGGCATGCTTGTAGGTCGGCAGGTAACGATAATAGACTTCCAGCATGAGACAGGACAAGGTGGTGGAATAAACACTACCGCCATGATCTCCATTCTCCCAGTGGCCATCCTTTTCCTGGCCGCCGATCAACGCGCGGGAGAACTTGGTATTCCAGTCATCCCAATCCTTGCCGCCCTTCTGAAATTTGGCCTGGGTAACGTAGTACCAGGTATAGAGCGGGTTCTTGGCTTCCTTCTTATCTTTATCCTTCGGAGCGTTGGGGTCCTTGGCCTCGCCCCCCACCCAGACACAGGGAAGTTCCTTGAGATACTCCAATCCCGCACGGACTTCAGGAACATTCGGCTGCCCCAGGAGCTGTAAGCAGAGGGTACCGGCACCCGTCATGGAAGCCGAGGCCGATGTCCCGGGAGCGCCAGGCTTTCCGGAATATCCGAACCCGCCGGGCCCGGCGGCAAACGCCTGTTTGCGGAGATAGTCGATGCCCAATTTGACGGCGTTCTCCAGTTTCTCGTCCCCCAACCCCGTCATTTTGGCCGCCTTCATCGCCTGGAACTGCCACCCCGCGACCGACAAATCCCAACGTTCCCCCTTCGCATAGCCGTAGTCGAACCCGCCCAACGGCTGCTGGCCATTGACAATCACCGCCATTCCCCGCTCAACCGCGTCCCGCAGCGCCATAATCTTGGTCAAGGCATACCCCTCTGCCAAGGCGTAGGAGCAGATGCCATGGGTGTAGTCGCGCCCAAACGTTCCATTTTTTGCCTGTTTGCCAACGATAAACTTCATCGCGTTTTCGACGGTCTGACCGAACTCCTCGGAGGCCGGCGTTTCATTGTGAGCCAGGAAGCAAAGCAGCGCCAGGCCCGCCATCGCCGTCGGATCGGTTGAATCCACCTTGGCCCAGGAACCGTCCGGTCCCTGGTTGTTCTTCAGCCAGCGCAGGGCTTTCATGACCGCTTCTTCGCCGCGCCCCGACCCGCCGTAACTCCTCAAGGCACCGGAACGGGCACCCGCTGTCCGATTGGCCATCGTCCCCGCCAATCCCTTCAAAATCAACGGACTCTTGGACATGATCGGCGTAGTGGACACAGGAGTAGAGTCAGCCTTGGGACCGGGAATATCGACGGCTGTTGCATCCCCCATCACGGGGGCATCCATGGCGACACTCTCGGTGTCCGGTGGAGGCTCTTCAATCTTCTGGATATCTTCCTTGATCTCGTCCAGTTTGACCGTCTCAGGCGTCATGACGACGACTTCTACCATACTGTCTTTCCGGATCGCTTCGCCGACCGCAAACGTCAGGAGGGCACCCACAATCAACAGACTGATTCCAAGCGAAAGGCCCCATGAACTCATACAACGTACAAATTCAAACTTGGCATAACGGTATTCCCCCGAATCCCTGGGGGCACGAAGGCCATCCAAAACCCGACGAAGACGCTTCCCCAAGGACTCTTCCATCATCAGCAGTGTCGTATCCTTATCCCTCTCGCTCATGGATCCCCTCCCATCCGCCCGTTTACATGCTCATGACGGACAGATTTCTTAGCCCGACTTGACTGCATAAATCCAGCACCTCAATCAAACGCGAATGGGGCGACTCCAGCGCACACTTGATCACCACCGTCTGCGTCTTGCTGAGGTCGGCCAGCCGTTTCATCATGGATTCCATGGTGGCGTAACTGACATTACGGTCATTCAGCGTGAACCCATCGGAAAAAACACCAACCTGAATCAGGTTCAGTTTTTGGTCCTGCTGGGCGGCCTTATCCGCCTGAGGCCGGTTCACGTCAAGATGCGCGATGATGTCCTCCGGTTTCAGCGAAATGATAAAGAAGATCAGGAGCTGAAACACGCAATCGATCATCGGTGTCATATCAAGTTTAGGTTCTTCACCCTTGGCTTTACTCATGGCGCCCTCCTAGCCGCCTTTCTTCTTCAACGCTGCGAATTGAATCCGCCAGACTCCGGCCCGGGTACATGCGTCCAGCGCCCGCTTCACGTACACGTGCCGGGCTTTGCTGTCGGCCCGCAATAAAATCTGTATATTATTAGATCCAATTCGATTTGCCGACTGCTTGATGATCCGGTAGAGAACCTCGTCATTCATTACCGCGCCGCCAATCTTGAAGTAACCCTTACGGTCAACCTCAACGATCACGGTTCCGGGCATCTTCTGCTCGATAGCCGGACCGTGCGGCGACTTGGCCAGTTCGATCTTCTCGTCGATCATATCGGCATCGAGTTTGAAGGTGACGATAAAGAAGATCATCAACTGGAAGACGCAGTCAATCATCGGCGTCATATCCAGAGGAACTTCGTAATTTTTCGCCTTACCCATAGTGCCTCACTTTGCCGGTCGGGTGCCGCATCCACGTTCGGCGGCTTGCACCGGGCCAACGTTATTCCGCCACGACTTCCACGTTTCGCAGATCCTTGATCAGATCCATCGTAATGGCCTGCATCCGTAGCGCGAGGCGATTCGCCAGGTTACGAAAGATGGTGAACGAGGTGATGGCCGGAATGGCCACAACCAACCCGCCAGCCGTCGTCCACAAGGCCTGCGAGATCGCGAGGGCCAGCATGCCGGTGTTCGCCGCACCGCCCGTTGCCAGTCCGGCAAACGCCGCGATCATGCCTTGCACCGTTCCCAGCAGTCCCAGCATGGGCGCGAGTGATGCCGTCACGGACAGCCACGAAATATGCTGCATCAGCCGCTCGCTCTCGAACTCGGCCGCCACCTGCACCGCCTCCTGAATGGTATCGAAACCTTCCTCGACGTGACTGAAGGCCGCGACCAGGATGTTCGACATGGGGCTCGGCTCATCCTTGCACTGCTGCAAGGCCTTCACCACATCCCCTTGCGCCATCGATTCGGTCACCTTCTGGATCAGAGCCGTGGGGATGATCCGTTTCGCCTTGACCGTCATGGAACAATCGATCGTGAAATAGATCATCGAGATCAATGTTGCCAGCAAACCAATCCACAGCACTACGCCGAGGAATCCGCTTCCTACCACTACCGCCCAGAAACTCGTATCCAGTTCAGGTTTTTTCTCCGTTTCGGCATCCTTGTTCAGTTCAAGTTGCCCAGCACCGGCAACCGGGGCTGCCACTGCGGCAGGCGCAGCAGGGGCGGCAGCAGGAGCGGCGGGCGCAGGATCGGCAGGCGGCGCATCCTGGGCCCACACCTTCCCTGCCAGAATCACACCCATCAATGCTGCCAGACACAGACTCATCACTTTCTTGACCGTTTTGCGACTGCTCATACCCTCATTACTCCTTCTTACCTGATTATTACACGCGCCCTGATTATTTTATATTTTTCCACTCAATTTCGCCGCGTACTCACTGTCCTTGTACTCCTGGACCAATTTCTTCTTCATCTCGTCAGCCCTTGGATCGCGCATCTCCTCAAGGATTTCAGCCGCTTTGAAGAGCGCTTCAGGCTGCACCGCCTTGATATTCTCGAAAAGGATCACGACCCGCAGGTAATCAAGCACCGCCGGTTCCTTCTGACCCGCCTCCCGGTTCATGTTACCGCGCATCAACATCGCCGCCGCCGCCATCGAACGCGTGCCCGAGGCTGCCACCTCATCCAATTCCTTCTTCAGCGTGGCGCCGCGCCCGGCGGCCAGCAGCGCCTTCCAGTACAGCATGATGGCATCGGCCGGAATCTCCGCCTTCGGCACGCTGGACATGAAGCCTTCCAGAACGTCCGCCGCCTTCTTAGGCTCGTTCATGGCCATGTGGGCTTGAGCCAGAAACTTACGGGCTTCGTTATCCCACACCTTCATCTTGTACTTGCCGACCACGTCATCGAGAAGGGGAATGGCCGCCGCATACTGTTTGCCAGCCATCATGGTCTCCGCCTGGGCGAAGGCGGCGGGCTTGGCGATTTCCAGGCTTTCCACCTGTGCCTTGGGGATGGGCATCATCACGTCATCCGGAGTAGTGACCCGATACGTCTGTTCACCTTCGCGCCACTGGATATCCTTCGCCTGAATCGACTTGCCGTTCGTCAGGTGAACCACATCCACCGCCCAGGCCGGCATCGTCGCCATAACCAGCGCCAGCGCGCCTGCCACGGCCCATTGCCCTATCTTTGATCGTTTGTTCATGTTTTTCTCCCCGTCTTATTTTGCGCCCGCGGCAGGCGCCCCAGCCGGG
The DNA here is from genome assembly GCA_964404035.1 of uncultured Verrucomicrobiota bacterium. GTDB lineage: Bacteria > Verrucomicrobiota > Kiritimatiellia > CAIKKV01 > CAITUY01 > CAMBRF01. The sequence continues at coordinate 8,995 of CAYOIT010000015.1, forward strand.
CTGCCTGACGTCGGTTGACTTGTGATGACCTTGATCTTGGCGGCATCGCGCCACTGGCGCGCCTTGTCCGCCAGCCGCCCCTGCGGCGAGGCCTTGAGATAAGCCTGACAGCCATCCACCACATCGCTGAATCCGCCCAGTTCCATCAACAGGGGGACGCCCTCTTCAAGGGCTTTTTCAAACCAGAGCGAGACCTTGGCATTCGAGGGGTCGGTCAGCAGCAAAATCCGCACGAAAGAGGCCTGGGCCTCATTCTTGTCCCCCATCAGCAACTCGATGTGAGCCGTCTCAAAGTCCGCCCGGGCTCGCAATTCGGGTTCAGTAGGCTTGATGAACTTCCGCGCGGTGTTGATGGCGCCGATGGCCTTATTGAAAACCAGTCGGCGTTTCGTCGGATCAGTCTCCTTCGACGCCAGTTCCGCATAACCGCGGGTCAGCATGAAGTTAGCCTCGACGGTAAACCCTGAACTGGGATACTTCCCCAGCACTGCTTCCAATGCCTTCACCGTCGCCACCCAGTTCTCGGCGGCCGCACTCGAGCGCGCCAACCCCACCATGGCAGGCTCCCAGACCGGACGCTGCTCCGCGACGGGGCGCTGTTCCATCGCCTTCGCCGCCTGCTCGTAGAATTTCCCGGCAGTGGCATACTGCCCCACCCCATAGAGATAGGTGGCGGCCTGCAGGAACTGCGCGGCGCTGAACTTCTGGGCATCGGTCAGCATGCTTTCGAAGACCTTGACGGCTTCATCCATGCGCCCGATTTCGGCCAGACTGGTCGCCTGGGCAAATTTGACATTCTTCGCCTGCTCGGAATCCGGAAACTCTTTCACCAGCCGGGCGTAGGCTTTCTGCGCCTCATCGGGATTCTTCTTCAGGAAATGCAGCGTCCCCAGTCCGCTCAAGGCCACCGCACCCTGCTCGGATTTGGGATACTTGGCCAGAAACGCGTTCAGCCCTTCGATCGCCTTATCCTGATAAACGGGAATCTGGTCCTCGGGCTTCTTGAGGCGGGAGTAACACACCGGCTTCCAGAACATGGCCCGTTCCATCGCCTTCGCGTTCTTGGCAACGTCATCAGGCGAGGCGCCATATTTGGCGGGTTCCTCGGTCAACACCTTGATCACCCGCGCGTATTCGTTCAACGCCGGGATGGTCTCGTCCGACAGCCTGTAGGCATCCGCCAAGCGCAGGCGGGCGGCAAGCTGATCCGGGCTCGGGGACACAATGTCGACATACTTCAGCAGCAGGGGCACCGAATTGCTGTGGTTACCCAGCATGGAGTGGCAATAGGCCGCGCGGCTCAGGGCGTCCACATACAGGCGTTCCTTCGGAAACCGCTCCATGATCATCGTGTAATAGGTCAGCGCCTCGCCATAGTTTTCGGCGCGCAGGCGGGCTTCCGCATCGCGAAAAACGACGGCGGCCGCGCGGGGATGCGAGGGGAACTTGGCGAGAAACAGCTCATTGATCTCATTGCCAAGGGCTTTTTCCCCCATCCCGTCGAGTTCGGACGAGATGGCTAGGACGGCATTGCCGGCCTCCTCCATGTCTTTGGCCTCGGCAGCCCCATAGCGTTCCGCGAGATAACCCGCCACGGCCTTGGTGGCCAGCATGTCGCGTCCCTCGGCGTAGCACCGCGCCAGGTCGCCCAGGGCCGAGATCGCGCCGGGAACATCGGGGAAGGTATTCAGCACCGCGCGATACTTGCTGATGGCGCTCTTGTAATCCTGTTGCTGGAACATGAGTTTGGCCTCGTTCAGCAACGTGCCCACCACCTTGGCCAGTTTTTCACGCGGCAGCTTGCCCACGGCAAAGCCCTTGCCGTTCAGCCACGTGGCCAGGGCATCCCCACGCCTGCCGGCCTCTGAGGCCCAACTGCTGGCGGGATAGTTGATCAACACCGTATAATAGTGGCCAAGGGTCTGCTTGGTCAGATCGATGACTTTGGGGCGGTCGACCTTCGCGTCGGCGGAGCCCACGGCGGCGCGAATCTCATTCTCACCCATCACCGCCAGCATGTACCGGCACTCCGCCATCGGACTGTACCGCAAGCCGTCGGGTGTTTCCTTAAGAAGAGCATCGATTTCCTGAAGCATTGCCATGTAGTCGGTGACGATCTTGCGGGCACCCTCGGTGTCGCCGTTGATAAAGGCCATGTGGGCCAGGATGACGACGGTCTTCCCGAAGGCCACATCCGTGCCGCCCCACTGGATCTTCTGGCACATCAGCTTGCATTCGTCGAAAAACTTCTTGCGAACGTCGCCGCTCGATTTTTCGCCCAGTTTCAAGAGCAGTTCAGCCATCTCGGTCATGATGGTGCGCTCGACCGACGGGTCCGGCTTGCTCAGAATAACGTAGCGGTAGGCCTGCAGCGCCCCCGCCTGATCGCCCGAAAACATCATCATCTGGGCATACCGGTAGGCGGAATCCCCGTAGAAAGCGGCAATCTCCTTGGGCGGCCCCTTGGGGAACTGACTGAAGAACGAATCGTAGTACTCGCGGGCCTTGGGCATCTTGCCCCAAACGTAGAAGTCATCCGCCAGGGACAACCGCATGGCCAGCGTTTCCATCTTGTCGGCGGGCATCGCCTTGACCATCGCCTCCGCCTCGTCAAACTTGCCGCGGCTGGTCAGGACCTTGATCTTCACGGCCGCCGCCTGCGGCTTGGCATCGGGATACTTGCGAAGCAGGGCTTCGACGACCTTGTCCGCATAGTCCGGGAAATTCAGGCCGATCAGCCCGTTGGCAAAGGCAATCTCCTGTTTGACCTCATCGCGGGGCCCCTCCTCGGCCCCAATGGCGGCACCACCCGAAATGGCCAGAAAACCAGCCAGGAGGCATTCGAACAAAATCGACGGCACGACCTTCTTCATTCCTGTCATACGCCCCCTTTTAACGGTCAGGCGGGTGGGAATCAATCGCGCAGTGTTCATGAGGAGCGGCTCCCCCCTTGTTTTTTGGATTCTTTCTGATCGCGGTGCAAGTGACCATGCGAATGAGCCATCTGCACACGTGAGACGGCCGCGCTGGGAACAGCCAGCCTGCCATCGGAAAACTCAATCACATGGCCCTTTTCCACCAGCCATCGCAACTGGGCATTCACATCCGCCTCGGTGGGCGGCGTTGTGGGCGGCACTCCCTCGGCCGGTACCGCCGGCACAGCGCAGAGCTGATCGACCAATTCCTGGCGAAGACAACCCGGCTTCGCCGTGATCGCCGCCAGGACTTCCTGCACCACCGGCACGGCATGCTCCGGGTCGATGGCATTGGGAACCACTGAAGTCAGGAAGGTATGGCCGCTCGCCGTTTTGAAGGTATGCATCCCCAGATGGCGGAAGGCCAGCCGCAGGGCGATCGACAATTTGAGCGGGAAACGGCTCTCCTGCTGCCAGGCATCCTGGATCAGTCGGCGCACGGCTGAGTCTTCGAGCTCCTGAACCACCTTGCCCGGGACCACGAAATGCTTGCCGGTCTTCAGAAGGTTCTCCATGCAATGATCCCGGAACCAGGCTTCGGCATCGGCAAAGCGCGTGAAGACGACCGCGGTTTCGCCTTCTCCAAAGCGATAGGTAACCTGGCGTTTCATCTCCTCTTTCCACTTTTCGATCAACGCCGCATCATGAAGGGTCTCAATGCGGTTGCGGTACGCTTCGATCGGCATGTCGGGATAACGGGTGCGATGGATCTCGAGCACACGGTCATTGTAGCTGTGGTAGTTGGGCGGTCCCAGCAGCACACCGGACAGGCCGCAACGCGACACACAGACGAAGCTCCCCTTGGGCGACTCCCCTTCCGTCTCTTCTTTCTTGCAGAAACGGTCAAAATGTTTGGAAAAGGCATGACTGGCCACCGCGTCCTTATCAAGGAAGAGGGCCTTGCACTCGGAGCACTGGCACAATTCCAGAGTCGAAGCCGATCCCGGCCGGATCTCCAGCTTGACCGCATGGTACTCCGGTTTGCTAAGGAAGAGCGACGCCACCTCGAAAAGCGAATACGCGCGACCGGAGCGGGCCAGACGATGCGCCAGTGGCGCCAGACCGTGCCGCTCGGGAAGGAAAACAATCTCCAGGTCCTTCAGCCGCTCATCGACGGGGGCGCTCTCAACCGGGCGTTCGGCCTGGGAGCCGAACTCATTGGGACCCCCGCGTCCGCCGCCGCGGAGGTCGCGCCGGCCCTGCATCCCACCGGCTCTTGGGGCCGTCGGGCCGAAGGACCGTCCGGCACCGGGACGCCTGGCGGCACCCTCCTGCCGGACTCCTCCCGAGGGAGCTCCGCCTGACGCGCCGCGTGCGTCAGGCCGCGGGCCACGCCGATCCGGGGCTCTCCGTTCCGCCCCCCGATCTTCCACCGAATTGACTGCACGACCCCCACTCGATTGCCCAGCGGGCGGATGGCGCGCCCAGATAGGGACGAAGTTGAGGTCGATAAGAAGGCCGTCTTTGTTATCCGCTCCCGATTCAATCATGGCGAAGGATTATAGGGATATCGCCAGCAATTGCGAAACCTTTTTCAGTAAAATGCAAAAACTGGTGGAATTCCGCCCTGCATACGGTATCTTGCGCCGATTCATGAGCACGAACGCTGCATCCAAACCCGGCCTGTCGCCAGTGGCCAAAGCCACTGGAATGGCTTTTGTTCAAAAGACAACATACCCTTAACCTAAACGGAGACTCGACGATGTATGTGACGGATCTTGGCGGAACATGGACAGTGCGCAAGGCGCAAGGCTCCGATACCTGCCCGGCGCAGGTACCGGGAAATATTCACAACGATCTCATCCAGGCCGGGAAACTGGCCGACCCGTATGTGCTCGACCAGGAAGTCGAGGCCCAATGGGTGGGCGAAACCGACTGGGTGTATGCCCGCGATTTTTCCGTCGCAACCGCCTTGCTGACCCATGACCGGGTCCTGCTCCACTGTGCCGGACTCGATACCCTTGCAACCGTGACCCTGAACGGCAGGACCGTCGGCACGACCGACAACATGTTTCGCACCTGGGAATTCGACGTGAAGTCCTTCTTGCGCGCCGGCTCGAACCGGATCGAGGTTCGGTTCGCCAGCGCAGCCAAGTACGTCGCCGCGCGCCGCGCCGAACGCCCGAAAGATCAACCCCTCCCGCAATGGGTACAGCCCGGATCCCTTCAGGGCGGCCTCTACATGCGCAAGCAGCAGTGCAATTTCGGCTGGGATTGGGGCCCCTGCCTGGTGACCTGTGGCATCTGGCGTCCGATCCGGCTCGTGGCCTTCAATACCGCGCGCCTTTCGGACCTCCATCTTCTTCAGGATCATTCCAAAAAGGGTTCGGTCAAGCTGACCGCCCGGATCGCCGCTGAAGCGGCCGGGAAAGCCTCACCCTTGAGGGCCAAGGTGAGGGTCGCCTTCCAGGGCAAGACCCTCGAAACGAGTGAGGTCAGCCTGAAACGGGGTAAAACCGAGGCGGAAATCGTCATTAGAAATCCGGAATTGTGGTGGCCCAACGGCATGGGAACCCAACCCCTGTATGACGTCTCGGTCGAACTCCTGGCCGACGACGGGCAGCAGTTGGACCTCTCCACCCGCCAGATCGGGCTGCGGACCATGACCCTCGACCGCCATCCCGACAAGTGGGGGCAATCGTTCCAGTTTGTGGTCAACGGCATTCCCTTCTTCGCGAAAGGCGCCAACTGGATTCCCGGCGACGCCATCCTGGCCAGGATGACGCGCGCCGATTACGAGCGGCTGCTGTCCGATGCCGCCGCGGCCAACATGAATATGCTGCGCGCCTGGGGCGGCGGCTTTTATGAGGACGACGCCTTCTTCGAGATTTGCGATCGACTGGGCCTGTGCATCTGGCAGGACTTCATGTTTGCGTGTTCCACCTACCCCGCCTTCGACCCCGCCTTCCTGGCCAGCGTCAAGGCCGAGGCCGAAGACAATATCCGCCGCCTGCGCCATCACCCGTCCCTCGCCTTCTGGTGCGGCAACAACGAGATCGAACAGGGACTGGTAAGCGAAAAATGGTATCACGCCAAGGACTGGCCGAAAGCGACCATGAGTTGGAGCGACTACGCCAAACTCTTTGACAAGCTGTTGCCGGAGACGATCAAGCGCCTGGATCCCGAGCGCGACTACTGGCCGGGCAGCCCGCATACGCCCCCGCCCTATGACCGCATCAACCACAACTCGCCGCAGGCCGGCGACGCCCATCTCTGGGACGTCTGGCACGGACGCAAGCCGTTTGAGTGGTATCGCACCTGTGAGCACCGCTTCAACAGCGAGTTCGGCTTCCAATCCTTCCCCGAGCCCCGAACCGTCCGGGGCTACACACAGCCGGGCGACCGCAATGTGACCAGCGCCATCATGGAACACCACCAGCGCTCGAACATCGGCAACACGGCCATCATGCAGTATATGTGCGACTGGTTCCTCCTGCCGCGCGATTTCGACTCCACGCTGTGGCTCTCCCAGATTCTCCAGGGAATGGCCATGAAATATGCCGTGGAGCACTGGCGGCGTTCCATGCCGCGCGGCATGGGCACGCTGTACTGGCAGATCAATGACTGCTGGCCGGTGGCCAGTTGGGCGTCCATTGACTATCACGGACGCTGGAAGGCGCTCCAATACATGGCCCGCCATTTCTTCGCCCCGGCGCTGGTCTCCGGCTTGGAAGACCCGGCGCGCGGCACGGTCGAAGTTCACGTGACCAGCGACGGACGGACGGCGAAACCCGGCAAGGTGGAGTGGGTCCTGACCGATGCCGGCGGCAAAACGCTGAAACGCGGAACCCTGCCGACCACCGTCCCCGTGCGAAAGAACATCCGTGTGGCGACCCTTGCCTTCGACCAGGAACTGAAGCAGTTCGGTCCCCGCCAACTCCTGCTATGGCTGGAACTGACCGTCGAGGGGGCCGTTGTGTCCACCAACCTCGTCACCTTCAGTCGCCCCAAGCATCTGACCCTCAAGGAACCGGGCCTGCAGGCCACGGTGAAAGCCGGGACCAACGGGACCTTCCGCGTGACCTTGAAGACCAGGCACCCGGCCCTGTGGACCTGGCTGGAACTCGGCGATGCCGAGGCGCGGTGGTCTGACAGTTTCTTCCATCTGCGCCCGGGCGTCGCGGTGACCATCGAGGCGACCCCGGCCAAGCCGCTGACGCTCGCGGCCTTCCGCCGTCAACTCAAGGTCAAGAGCCTGTGGGACACCAGCATCGCCTGAAGGAGTCGAGACCTATGATGAAGGTAACGGTTACCGGAGCTTCCGGAAGACTCGGGTCGCGGGTATGCCAGGTCCTGGTGAAGGCCGGCTACACGGTGCGCGCCACAGACAAACTCGTGGACGCCGAGCTTCCCGTTCGGCTTGAAGTCGCGAACTTACTGAACCGTGAGGTCTGTTACGACCTCCTGGAAGGCGCCGATGCCGTGATCCACCTGGGGAATATCCCGACGTCCCGGTTCCACGATGCCCAAACGGTGTTCAGCGAAAACACAATGGTGAACATGAACGTGTTTCAGGCCGCCACGGAACGGCGCGTGCAACGCATTCTCTTCGCCAGTTCGATCCAGGTGATGGCGGGGGGCACCGGCAACGGGATCACCCCCCCCGTGCCGCTGCCGTATCTGCCGCTCGATGGCGATGTTCCGGCCAGCGCCGGGAATGCTTATGCGCTGAGCAAGCAGGTTTCGGAGACCATGCTGGCCTATTTCGCCCGCACCGCGGGCCTGACCGCGGTGGCGGTGCGGTTCCCCTTTCTGATGGACGATCAGGTCATGAGCCGGGTCAAAGCCGCCGCAGGAAAACAAGGGGGAGCCTCACGGGCCGAAGGGTTCACCTTCCTCCATTTCCTTGATGCCGCCACCCTGCTGGAGGCCTTCCTGCGTTCCGCCGTGACCGGGTTTCGCGTCTATTTCGCCGCCTCCCGCGAGAACACGCAGATGAGGCCGGCACCCGACGTCATTCGTGAGCATTTTCCCAACATGCCCCTGCGCAAACCCCTGGACCAGATCGACAGTCTCGTGGACCTTTCGGCAATCGAACGGGATACCGACTGGTCACCCAAGTTCAGTTCATGGCTCGCGTAGCCGCCCGTTTCAACCGTGATGCCGCGAATTTACCTCAGTATGCCCGTGTTTTCCGTTTGTAACGCCCTCTGAAATTGGTACTATTTGAACCTTTATGAACGAACCCAATCAGTTTGATTTCTGGTACGCTATCAACAACACGAGAATCGTGTTGCTGCCGACGCGCCGATTGGAAACGTTCGGAACGACCGCCCTGAACTATCATATGGTCAGCGCGCTCATGGACACGGTCAACAAGGTGCGGGTCCGGGAAGGGCGTATTCAGGCCCAACGGCCCCAGATCATCACCCCTTCCTCCATGTCTTCCACCCTTCTGGAAGGCTTCGGCAAGGAAGCCGAGCGGTACGTCGAATGGCTTCAGGAGCATTCCCAGGAATTGCGCATGCTTCAATATGGCTTTGTGATCAGCAAACAGGAAGTCAGCGAGCAGGTGGTGACCGACACCCTGGCCGCCGTCCTGGAACGTGTCGAAGAGGAGGTCCGCAAGAAGGACGACCCGCTCGCGGCGGTGCTGGTGGGCGTAGACTCCCCCTGGGAAGTCAGCCTCCTGCGCATGATGGTCGAAATCAGCGGACGTTCGTTTCCGGGCAACGTGCGAGAACTGGAGCGACACCATCTATTCGGTGCCGAGCAGGGAAGCTCCCCCGTCCTGCGGCAGGAAATCGACAGTGAGTTTACCGCGGCCAGTCAGAATCCGGCCCTGATCGCGCCGCTGGGGAAGAAGTTGCAGCAACACGGTCTTTTCACGGAATATGAGGACCGGTTCTTTGCGTTGGTGAAGGCCCATCGCGCGAAACTTGGATAGAAAAGCGGGGCCGGGCGTACTCCCCGGCGAGGATACAGCTATGACCATGACAGTGACGGAGAAAATCCTGGCAAAAGCGGCCGGCGTGCGGCACGTGCGACCGGGAGACAACATCTGGGTAGGGGTCGATATTCTGCTCACGCATGACGTTTGCGGTCCGGGAACCATCGGCGTTTTCCAGCGTGAGTTCGGTGCCCAGGCCAAGGTCTGGAACCCGGAAAAGGTCGTCATCATTCCCGACCACTATATCTTCACGGCGGACGACAAGGCCCACCGCAATGTGGACACGCTGCGGACGTTCGTCGTGGCACAGGGAATTCCCCATTACTATGATCCCGGCACCCCGAACTACAAGGGTGTTTGCCATGTGGCGCTCCCCCAGGAGGGACATGTCAGGCCCGGAGAAGTCATTTTCGGGACCGACTCCCACACCTGCACCCATGGCGCGCTCGGGGCCTTCTCCACGGGTATCGGCAACACCGATGCCGGGTTCATTCTGGGCACCGGCAAGTTGCTGATCAAGGTTCCCAAGACCATGCGTTTCCAGGTGGACGGCACCGTGCCCGACTACGTGATGGGTAAGGACATCATCCTGCGCATCATCGGCGATATCGGTTTCGACGGCGCCAGCTATTGCGCCATGGAGTTCACCGGCACCGCGATCCACCAGCTGTCCGTCGAGGAACGGATGACCATCTGCAACATGGCCATCGAAGCCGGCGGAAAGAACGGCATCATTGAGCCGGATGAGAAAACCTTCGCCTACGTCCGTGCCCGCACGAACAAGCCGTTCGAAGCGGTCTACGGCGACGCCGGCGCCCAGGTGGATTCCGAACGCGTCTATGACGCGGCCGCCCTCGAGCCCTGCGTGGCCGAGCCTCACGTCCCCAGCCATTATGCGCTGTGCCGTGATCGCAAGGACGTCAAACTCGACCGCGCCTACATCGGGTCCTGCACCGGAGGCAAGATCACCGACTTCCTGGCGGCGGCCAGGATCCTGAACGGACAGAAGGTTCGCATTCCGACCTTCCTCGTCCCCGCCACGGCCGAAGTGGCGGAAGCGTTGTTCCGCGAACAAGTGGGTGGCAAGTCCCTCATCCAGCTCTTCGCCGATGCGGGGTGCGAGGATATCGCCCCGCCCTCCTGTGCGGCCTGCCTCGGGGGTCCCATGGACACCTATGGCCGGACGCACGGCAATGAGGCGGTGATCAGCACCACCAACCGAAACTTCCCGGGCCGGATGGGCTCCAAACAGTCCCGCATCTACCTGGCTTCGCCGTTGTCGGTCGCGGCCTCGGCCATTACGGGACATATTACCGATCCACGCGAATTCATGTAGGCAGGTGAACAGCAATGAAAACGATTCTTGGCAAAGCCTTCGTCCTCCGGGATGACATCGACACGGACCAGATCATTCCCGCCCAGTATCTAAACCTGGTGCCGACCATTCCGGAAGAGTACGCGAAACTGGGATCGTATGCCCTGTGCGGACTGCCGGACGGGTTTCCCCCGTTCATCGCCCCGGGCGCCACCACATCGGAGTATGTCATCGTGATCGCGGGCCGCAATTTCGGGTGCGGGTCCTCGCGTGAACATGCCCCGATTGCCCTCGGGGCCGCGGGCATCAAAGCCATCGTGGCGGAATCGTATGCGCGGATCTTCTTTCGGAACTCCGTCGCCACCGGGGAGCTCTATCCGTTCGAGTGCGCCGACCGGCTTTGCGAGGTCTTCACGACGGGAGACGAGGTCGAGATCGATATCGACGCCTCACGGATCTCTAACCGGACGACCGGAAAGCACTACAGCATGAAGGAACTTGGTGCCGTGGCGCCCGTCGTCGAAGCCGGCGGCCTTTTTGCCTATGCCCGAAAATCAGGCATCATCAGTTAAGGCCGGATGCAGAACAACATCATAGCGCTGGCCAATCAAAAAGGCGGGGTCGGTAAAACCACAACCGCCATCAATCTGGCGGCCTGCCTGGCTGAGCACCGCCACACCGTGCTCCTGATCGACCTTGATCCCCAGGCCAATGCAACGAGCGGGCTTGGGATCGCGCCCCAGTCCGGCAACAGCATCTATCAGGTCCTGCTGGGTCATGGGCAACTGATCGACAAAGTCCAGCCCACCCGGATGGAACGGCTGTTCCTGGTGCCCTCGGAAGTGGATCTGGCCGGGGCGGAAATCGACATCGCGCGGGTGGAACGGTATCTGCACCGCTTCAAGGAAGCGCTCGAGCCTTTGCTGGCCCTGCAGCAGTACGACTATATCCTGGTGGACTGCCCCCCCTCCCTCGGCATTCTCACCATGAATGCCCTGACAGCCGTTCAATCGGTCCTGATTCCGCTTCAGTGCGAGTACTATGCGCTCGAAGGGCTGAGCGTGATCACGCGCCTGATCAACCAGGTCAGGCAATCGGGCGCCAACCCCGACCTTGAGTTGGAAGGCATCGTGATGACCATGTACGACAGCCGCACCAATCTTGCCCAGCAGGTGGTGGGGGAAGTTCGGCAGCACTTCGGGAACAAGGTTTACGAAACCATGATCTCCCGCAATATCCGCATCAGCGAGGCCCCGAGCCATGGGATGCCGGTGGTGATGTACGATGGGAAATCCAGTGGCGCCGAAGCCTACCGACAGTTCGCGAAGGAGTTTCTCAAGCGGCGGAAACCGCTGGCGGTCCCGGCCCAGGTTGAGCCAGCCGTTCCGCAGGTACCCGAAGTCCCGATCCCGCCCGCCGCGGAAAACGACCTCAGGGAGACGGCTACACCCACCGCGTCTCCGACTCCTGACGGAGCCGCTTCAGTTGTCCCGCCATGCTGATCTTCTTGACGGCCGACATGCGGTCGACCAGCAGGACGCCATCCAGGTGATCGAGTTCATGCTGGACGGCACGCGCCAGCAGGCCGCAGCAAGCCAGCGTTTGCGGCGCCCCCTTCCAGTCGATGAAAGAAACCGTGACCTCGGCGGCACGCTGCACCCCGGTGTGAATTCCGGGAAAGCTCAAGCACCCCTCGTCGCGTCGGGTCTGCTGCCCACCCCGGGCGACAATCTTCGGGTTGAACATGACCAGCGGCATCGGGATATCGGGATTGCTCCGAACCCCACCCTCTTCTTCCAGATCGAGGTCGACCGGGACATCGATCACGCACAAAGCGATCGTCTTCCCGACCTGTTGCGCGGCCAGGCCCACGCCCTCGGCACCGTACATGGTCTCCATCATGTCGTCCACCAACCGTTTGAGATCGGCGGTGACGTCCGGGACAGGCGCGGCTTTGATGCGAAGCACCGGCGCGCCAAACGTCACAATTTCAAACTTCATAACCGTTCTCTTTGAGCCAGGGCGCGAGATGGATCTTCGCCTGTGTCAGGAGTTCTTCATCCGTGATGGCCGTGGTGCGACCCGCATCGTACTGGGTCATCATCCACTCGTAGATCTTCTGGATCCCTTCATCGTTCTTGCCGATCGGGGCTTTGGCCTTCTTGAAATATTTCTTCATCCACAACGCCACACCCGCCTGGCCACTTTTGTCGGTCACTGCGAGTTCGACCGGCCGGTTGAGCAGTTTCTCAGTGTTGAAGACGTTGTAAATCTCTTCATTCTTCAGAAGCCCATCGGCGTGGATGCCGGCCCGCGTCGTGTTGAAACTCCGTCCGATCAAGGGTTGATTGACCGGAATCTGGACATTCAACTCCTTCTCGAAATACTCGGCGATTTCAGTGATCACGGTCGTATCGACATCACAGTCATTGCCTCGCAACTGCAGATAATTGACGACGAGGCCCTCCACCGGGGGATTGCCCGTCCGCTCTCCAATCCCCAGCAGGGTACCGTTGGCCGCCGAACAGCCATAGAGCCAGGCACTCACGGCATTGGCCGTCACCATATACAGATCGTTATGGCCATGCCACTCCAGCCAATCGCTGGGAACCCCTGCGTAGTACTGCAGTCCATAGATCAGGCCGGGCACCGAACGGGGCATGGCGCAGCCGGGATACGGCACGCCCAACCCCATCGTGTCACAAATGCGGATCTTGATGACCGATTTGCTCTCCTCGGCAAGTTTCATCAGTTCATGCGCAAACGGCACCACAAATCCGTAATAATCGGCGCGCGTGGCATCCTCGAAATGGCAGCGCGGCGTGATCCCCACATCCAGGGCCTCCTGGACGATGCGCAGGTATTCCCGCAGGGCCTGCCGGCGTGTCATCTTGAGCTTCAGGTAGATGTGATAGTCAGAACAGGAGGTCAGGATGCCCGTTTCCTTGAGCCCCATCTTCTTGGCCAGCTCAAGATCCTTGCGCCGTGCGCGTACCCAGCCCGTGACCTCCGGGAACTTGTACCCCAACGCCTGGATCTCCTCGACCGCCTTCTGATCCTTCTTGGTGTAGAGGAAGAACTCGCACTGCCGGATCAAGCCCTTGGGACCGCCCAGCCGGTGCAACAGCTTGTAGATATCCACAACCTGCTTGACCGTGTAGGGAGGCATGGCCTGCTGTCCGTCCCGGAAGGTCGTATCGGTAACCCAGATATCCTTCGGCATCTTCATCGGCACAAGCCGGTGATTAAACCCGATCCGCGGCACCTCGTCGTAGGGAAAGGCATGGCGGAACAACACGGGCTCCCTGGGGTTTTCCAAATGGACCGTATAGGAATCGTAATCGAACGTGTTGTATCCGGGATTGTATTTTAGCTCAAACATGATCGCTACCTGCCTGCGAGTTGACCTTGGACCTCATATTCCTGAACATTGAATTCATAAAATATACTATTCTTCGCCCAAGTTCAACTGGCAACGAACAGGAAATTCACCCCACGCATCACCAGATTGACATCGGGGCTCGGGCGCAGCAGTATCTCATCCTGGAAACAACCTTCAGCAGGAGACCTCTCCATGGACAAGAGCATTGTGGTAACCGTCAACGCCCCCGCCGCCATCGGCCCCTATTCGCAAGCCGTTTCAGCCGATAACCTGCTGTTCTGTTCCGGACAACTCGGCCTCGACCCTGTATCCGGCCAGCTGGTTCCCGGCGGCATTGCCGCCGAAACCCATCAGGCGCTGGCGAATCTCTCCGCCATCCTGGAGGCTGCGGGATCGTCGATGCAGAAGGTCACGAAGACCACCGTCTTCATGACCCAGCTGGGTGACTTCCAGAAAATGAATGAGGTCTACGGCACCTTCTTCGCGAAGCAGCCACCGGCCCGCTCCACCGTTCAGGTGGCCGCTCTGCCCCGCAATGCCTGCGTGGAAATCGAGGCCATTGCCTTACAATGAGGGTGGCTTCGGCCGATGCGTCCGGAATCGGCACACCTGGCGTCCACAGGGATGATCCACCACGAGACTGATCGCCCTGACCTGCCGCCGAAACCATTTTTTCAGGGAAACTCCATCGTCAAGGTCATAGGTCTTCTGCCAGTCCTCGGCGCCGTACTTCCACGGAATCGCAACCGGTTGGGCCGGCTCATCGCCCAGATGGGCGTAGCACCAGAGAGAGCCGCAAGCGGGACAAGCCAGTAGCTCGACCTTGTTTCCCAGCAGCACCTGACGCAGAGGGCCAAAGTCCTCCCTGCAGTGCCAGATACGCCTGCTTGCTCCTCCGCAGGCCTCACATGATAAGACTCCCGCCATTCGAATCCTCACCGGCCCAACCAGTTGCGACCGCGAACTGTCGGACACTGGAGTCATATTACTCCCAAACCGGCCCCGGGCAAAGCAAAAGAAAGCCCCCCGCCTTCGTGCTCGACTCATCGGCCAAACCTGCTAATCATGCCATCATGTTTCGGAATTGGATGGACAACCTCGTTTTGGCCTCATCGTCGCGCGGTGCCCTTTCATGGAAAATGACTCTCCGTCTGTGCCTGCTCGTGCTGGCGGCACGCCTCGTCTATCTGATCGGGTTATGCCCCTACGAACTGGCCGCCGATGAAGCCCACTATTGGGATTGGTCCCGCCGGCCCGATCTGTCCTACTACAGCAAGGGACCGGGCGTGGCCTGGCTGATTGCTGCCTCCACCCGTCTTCTGGGCCATTCAGAATGGGCCGTGCGGGTGCCGTCGGCGTTGGCCTCGTTCGTGTGTGCGCTGCTGCTGGCCCGGCTGGCCTCGGCCATGCACCGGGAGGACGAACGCACCGGGTTCTTTGCCGCGGTCACTTTCATGCTGACGCCCGTGTTCTATGCCTCCAGCCAGTTCATGACGATCGACAGCCCCTACTACGCCTGCTGGGTGTTGGCCGCACTGCTCGCCTGGCGGATCCATCGCGGACCGGCAACACTCTCCCGCTTCTTCTTTCTGGGCGCCGCATTGGGGCTCGGGATGTTGTTCAAATACACCATCCTTCTGTTGCTGCCGGGCCTGATTTTCTTCTTCGCCCGCTGCACCCGCTCCCTCCCGGCCCGCCGGTTGGTCACAGGGGTGGCCTGCCTGCTGGCCGGCCTGCTGCTCGCAGCCAGCCCCATCTTCATCTGGAACCAGCACCACGGGTGGCCAACGGTGGCCCATCTGATCGGCCACACAGGCCTGCCCGGCGGCGACGTGCCACCGCAGCATCACTGGTATTGGAATCCGTTGTGGACACTGGGCTACGCCTTCTATCCGCTCGCGGTGCTTGGCCCGCCGGCAGCCCTGCTGCTGGTCGAGGCCCTCCGGAGAACCTGGCGGCTTCGCGCGGAGCAGCCGGCGGAGTGGGAGGCCTCCGTCTTCGCGCTCGCCACCGCCCTGCCCATCACCCTGTTCTACGGCCTGCTCTCCCTGCGCACCGACATTGAACTCAACTGGGCGGTCGCCGGCCTGACCGTGCTCCTGGTCCCTCTGGCAGGTCTGCTCGCCTCACCACGTGAGATGACGCCCGAAATCCGCACCGGATGGCGGTGGCTGCTGGGGTTCGGTATCGCTTGTGCCCTGCTGGTATCGTTGGGCAAACCGGTGATCGAAGGGCTGGGCAGGATTCCTTTCGGCACCCACCACCTTCCCGTCGGACGTCTGCTGCATCGTGTCGACGGTGCCCGGGCATTGGCTCAAGAAGTGGAGGCAATGGCGGTTCGCATCAAGGGTGATACCGGGCAGGCACCCCTCATCATCGCCGACACCTACAGCCAGGCCAGCCTTCTGGCGTTCTACATGCCGTCCCATCCCAGCGTTCGCAGCGCCAGCGTTCTCTTTGGCGGCCGCGAATCGTCCTATGATTACTTCCCGGACACGTCCCTGGCCGATCCCACCCTCCTCGGCCGACCCGCGGTCATGGTCGGAGCCACCCGGTGGGCCTGGGATGAGGCACTCTATTTCAAGCATGTGGTGGGCGTCGGCAGGTCGGGTCGCCTGTTCGTTGGTTATGACTACCGGGGACCCACCCGCGAACCGCGCATGCGCTGACTTCGACCCGCTTCTTCCTCGACACTCCCACCCTCGCCCGTTATAAAGACAAGCCTGACTTGCAGGAGGACCGCCTTGCAGATTGTTTCTCGATATATCCGGAATAGTTACATGCTCACGTTCCTGTTGACGCTGGTGGTGCTCACCTTCGTCATGTGCGTGATGGTGCTGTTCCGTATTGCCGATACGATCGCCATGGGCGGCTCCATACGCCTCATCGCCAAGATCTTTCTTTCGGGACTGCCCTCCGCCTTGGGCTTGTCCGTTCCCGTCAGCATCATGACGGCGGCCTTGTTGACCTTCGGGAAACTCTCCGCCAACGGCGAAATCACCGCTCTGAAAAGCAGCGGCATCCGCATGCTTCAGATCATTCGACAGCCCCTGATCTACGCCGCCTTGTTAACGGCCATCTGCTTCTATCTGAACGCCGAGTTGATCCCCCTGAGCTATGAGGCGCGCCGCGTCGCCGTCCGACAACTGGGAACCGAGACCCCCCTGCAACTGATTGAGGAAGGACGGTTCATCCGCGATTTTCCCGGACTGACGTTCTATTTCGGATCCAAACAGGGGAATGAAATCGAAGACGTGATCATCTATCAACACCAGAAAGGCTCTGTACCGCGCACGATTCGCGCCCGACGCGGCACGGTTCAACCCGACGAGGACAAGAAAAGTCTGTTGATCGATCTCTATGATGTCCGCGTCGATCCTTTTTACGACGACCGCCCCGGTCCGGGCCAGGCCGACCATTTCCCCTTCACCATCCCGCTCGGCAAGACCAGCGAAGAGGCCCGGGGAACGAAGCGCAAGAGTGATATGACGCTCACCGAGCTCCTGAAAGCCATGGTCAATCTCCCCTTCCTCTACCCGGAACTCAAAGGGGAGGATCTCACACGGATGGACATGTCCTATCGGGTGGAGTTCAACAAACGGATCGTGTTCTCCCTGTCCTGCCTCGTGTTTGTCCTATTGGGCGCTCCCCTGGCCACCAAGACGCACCGCCAGGAAACCACCGTCGGCATCGGCATCAGCCTGGTACTCGTGTTTTGTTTTTATCTGTTCATCATCGTTGCGGAATCGCTGATCAAGTATCCCATGCTTCAGCCGCACCTTCTGGTCTGGGCCCCCATCGCCATCGCCCTGGTCCTGGGACTCTACCTGATTCACCGCTGTGACTAAGACGACCTTAAGCGACTATCGCCGGCTCTGGCTCCCGGAGGCCATCGGGCTGATGGGTTTGGCTCTTCTGACCATTGTCCCCTTCCTCGGAACCGGACTGGACCTCCACCTTCAGAATCTGTTTTATCATCGGGGGGCAACCCCCGCCTGGTATGCGGAGTCCTGGACGCTCTGGCGGCTCCTCTATAAGTTTGGGCCGTGGCCCGCTCTCGCCACAGGCCTCGGCACGCTGGGGTACCTGCTGTGGAGCCTGGGGCGTCCCAGCCTGGCGCGGGGGCGTCGTTACGCGCTACTGGTGATCCTCACCCTCGCCCTCGGTCCCGGACTGCTGGTCAATATCGTGCTCAAAAATCACTGGGGCCGGCCCCGGCCCTGGCAGACCACCGAATTCGGCGGCCGCTGGGCCTGCCAGACCGCTCTGGAAAAGGGCGTAAGCGGTCGCGGCAGATCTTTTCCGTGCGGCCATAGCTCGATGGGCTATTTCTTTCTCGCGTTCTATTTCGTCCTCCGTCGGCGCCACCGTCTTCTGGCCGCGGCGGCCGCCATCGCGGCCGCCGTCTTCGGCACCTTGATCGGTATGGCACGCATGGCGGCCGGAGCCCATTTCGCCTCCGACGTTCTCTGGTCCGCGCTGATTCCCGCGACCATCGCCTTCCTGCTCTATTACGTGATTCTGCGGATTCCCCAGCATGAAGACGCGGGGGATCAAGCGCCCCCCCGCCTGCATCCACTCTGGCTGAAGATCGGTGCTCCCGTGGCCGCCCTGGGATTGCTGGCCGCCGTTCTGGCCGGGACACACGCCTTCGCCGATATGGATTATGTATTGCTGCTGCAGACGCGAGCCGCAAGTTTGGAGGTAGATTGTGAAAGCTGCGATCTGGAACTGATCTTCGATCCCGACCTGTCGAACCGGATGACGATCGTCGGCCAGGCCCAGGGATTCGGCTGGCCCTGGAGCCGGTTGCAGCATCGCGCGGTGACGGTCGTAACCAACGGCCTCTATCAGGCGCAATTTTCTTTCCGCCGTGACGGGCATTTCACCGAACTGGCGGGCCACATTGCCCTGCGCCTGCCGGTGGAAACCTCCCGAGGAGTCAGGATCGTGCTCAAAAACGGCGATCTGATCGTGAAAGCTCCGGAGGGCGTCAAACTGCCGCCCACCGCGTTCATCATCGAGAATGGCAGTCTGGTGGCGCCACCCTCACGGCAACCGGAGGTCATTTCCGAACCGGCTGCCGGGGGTGCCACGCTCTACCGCCTGTCCCCCGCCCGGTGAGACAGATCGCCGCCAGAGGGGCCAATTGCTGTGCGGCGCGCGTGACCGTCACTCGAAACTTCAGCACGACCACCGGCAGACTCGCCCTGGTTTCAATGGTGTCGCGATTGTCCTGTTCGATCCAACCCTGGCGCCCTGGCGATGTCTGGTTGAAGACGACCGCCAGAACCTTGAGCCTCGCCTGCCTCAGCGCGTAAATCGACAACAGCGTATGGTTGATCGTCCCCAATCCCGGCCGGGCCACCAGGATAACGGGAAGCCCCAGCAGTTTCATCAGATCAAGCATCGTCCGCCGGTCGTCCAAAGGAACAAGAACACCCCCGGCCCCTTCAACCACGACAAACTCGTGGGCACGGTTTAATTGCCGGAAGGCCCCGTGAAGGCTCGGCAACGAAATCCGGCCTCCGGCCCGGCGGGCCGCCAGATGAGGAGAACACGGCGGGCGGAAACAATACGGTGCCATCAGGGCAAGGTCTGCCGCCGACGGCGCCATCCCCGAAGCCTTCAGGCTGAACTCCAGATCCGGTGCCACCCAAGCCCCCTGCCTGCGCGTGCACCCGGTCTGAACGGGTTTCATCGGAACCGCATCGGTTCCGGCTTCGCGCAGAGCCCGCAGCACGCCGGCCGCCACCAGGGTTTTCCCCACTCCCGTATCGGTTCCCGTGACAAAAACCCCATTCATGAATCCACCCGGCTTCCCCCCCCCTCCTCGGGATAGGGAACTCTGGTGTCGACATAAAGCACTTCAAAGCTCGCGTAGACTCCCCCCTGCAATTCCCGGTAGGCCAGATCGTAGGCCTTCGCCAGGTTCATCAGTTCCGCCCTGGACAGCGGCTTCGGTGCCCGCGACACCTCTCCCCCTGTCAGTCCTTGCGCATGGATCGTCCTCAGGAAATCGTCAGCCGAACGGTACTTGGCGCGAACGATCTCCTCCTCCCGGCTTTCCACCGCCAGGCCCGCCTTTGCCAGCGCCTCCAGGACGTCCGAGATCCGGGGCAGACGTCCTCGCGGGATCTTGTCCGGGGCAATCGTCCGCCTGAGCGCATGAAGCTCCCTCAGGGTATCTTCCACCATCAACGCCCCCACGAACCGACCTCCCGGCCTCAGAAGCCGGCGGATGTTGCCCATGACTGATTCTATCGGGGTGGCCCAGTGCAGCGCGGAACTGCTGACGACCAGATCGAACGGCTCCCGCGCTGCGAAGGTCCTCGCGTCCGCCACCACGCACCACAGTGTGTCGTCAGCGGCATACGCTTCCTGGAGGCTGCGAATCATGCCTTCGGCGAAATCGATGGCGCACAGGTGCGCCGCGGGGAACCGTTGCCGCACCAGGGACGTCAAGACGCCCGTGCCGCACCCCAATTCAAGAATGCGCCCTTCGCCGATCGTCGCGGGATCGGGCATCATACCTATCAGCCGCGCGGCGACATGACGGTGAATACCAGCCCCCCGCTCGTACGACTCCGCCGCCCGCGAAAACCGCTGTGCCACCGAATCGTTCACAGAATTCCCTCCGTCCTCATTCCGTCCAGGATTTCCTCCGCCGCCCGATGAAGCTCGTCGTCCGTGTGCTCGATCATCACGGAAAGTCGAAGCCGTGCCGTTCCCTGCGGAACGGTCGGAGGACGGATCGGAACCGCCAGCACTCCGCGCGTCAACAGCCTGCGATGAAGCCGCAAAGCCTGTTCATTGTCCCCTACCATCACGGGAATGATCTGGCTGACCGAGGCCCCTGTAGCCACCCCCGAGGCCCGCAATTGGGCTCGCAGCATTTCGGCTTTGGCGAGAAGCCGGGCACCCATTCCGGGGTCCCCCTCGATCACCTCCAAAGCCCCCAGGGCAGCCCCCGTCATGATCGGCGGAAGCGCCGTCGAATAAATGAACGTTCGCGCGTGATTGATCAGCCGCGACCTCATCAACTCCGAGCATGCCACGAAGCCGCCATACCCCCCCAGCGCCTTGCTGAGCGTGCCCATCGAAAGATTGACCGCCGACTCGACCCCCTCCAAACGCACGATCCCGGCCCCCTTATCTCCAAACACTCCCGTGGCATGCGCCTCATCCACGAGAAGCATGGCCTCGTGGCGTGCGGCAGCTTGGGCGATGTCGGCCAACGGCGCCACATCGCCGTCCATGCTGAAAATCGATTCGGTCATAATCAGGCGGCGCCCCTTGGCCGACGTGCCCGCCAGCAGGCGGTCCAGATGGGTCGCGTCATTATGGTGGAACCGATGCACGGTGGCCCGGCTTAGCAGGGCGGCATCCACCAGGCTGGCGTGGGCCAGTCGATCGATGAAGACATGGTCCTCCCGCCCCACCAGGGCTCCGACGATTCCCACGTTGGCCGCATACCCGCTGCCAAAGACCAGCGCCGCAGGGTACCCCTTCAACCCGGCCAGCCGCGCTTCGAGCTCGTCATGGCAGGCGAGCGTCCCCACCACAAGGCGCGACGCCGTGGCACCGGCACCAAAGGTCTCCAGCGCCTCAGCGGCCCTTTTCACCACCTGCGGATGGCGGGCTAGTCCCAGATAGTCATTGCTGGAAAAGTTCAGCACCGCGCGGCCCTCCTTCTCCAACCGGGGCCCCGTCCCACTCCAGGTGGTCAACTGCCGTTCCAACCCCTGAAGCCGCCGCCACTGCTGCTCTTCTTCCATCCATCTCTCGGTCGTGCGCATGGCCGTTTATCTTGCGGTTCGCCGCCCCCTTTTGTCAACCAGCAGTCCATGATAGCCCCCCTCCCGGGCCCTTCGAAAAGAAGCAAAATTTTGGTTGCATCCTTTCCAGTGATTCACTATTTTCCCCCACTGAAGATAAGAGTGAGCGGTTTTGTCAGTATGGAGGTGCAGGGTAGTAGGAGATCGAAACAGAGTGGATTGATGGGTTGTTCTGGTTGGTTTGAATTGAAGAAGATCATTTCGTTGAGGAGATAAGGTGAATATTTACGTTGGTAATCTACCGTATGAGACGACTCAGGAAGATATGCGCAAGACTTTCGAAGCGTATGGAACTGTCGAATCCGTGAACATCATCCAGGACCGCGAGACTGGCCGTTCCAAGGGATTCGGGTTCGTGGTCATGCCTGACAGTGCACAGGGACAAGCCGCGATCGCCGCCTTGAATGACAAGGATGCCGGCGGCCGCAAGATGAAGGTGAACGAAGCCCGTCCCCGTACCGACGCTCCGCGTGGTGGTGGTTTTGGTGGTGGCGGCGGCGGTGGTGGTGGTGCTGGCGGCGGTGAACGTCGCGAACGCCGCTGGTAACAGCCGTTCCCAAGATAAATACGTCAGGCCCGGGTAAGACCGGGCCTGTTTTTTTTGCCCTGAAGCGCCGAGCCTCACCCGAACAGCGACAGTTGCCCCGAGTCCCGGCCCTTCTTCTTCCGCCGGGCCAGTTTGGGCTGACCGGCATCGCCGAACTCCCCCTCCTCAAGGTTCGACAGAATTTCCTTGGCGCGGTCGACCACTTCAAGAGGAAGCCCCGCCAGTCGCGCCACCTGGATCCCGTAGCTCTTGTCGGCGGTGCCCGGCACGATCTTGCGCAGAAAAGCGATCTGGTCGTTCCGCTCGCTCACCAGCACGTTGTAGTTCTTCACCCCGCTCATCGTGAGCGACAGGTCGGTCAGTTCGTGATAGTGAGTGGCAAAGAGCGTCTTGGCCTTCACCTTCTCGTTGTTGTGCAGATACTCGGCCACGGCCCAGGCAATGCTGATACCATCGAACGTACTCGTCCCGCGCCCGATTTCGTCGAGAATGATCAGGCTCCGGGAGGTCGCGTTGTTCAGGATGTTGGCCGTCTCCTGCATCTCGACCATGAACGTGCTTCGCCCGCGCGCCAAGTCGTCACTGGCCCCCACTCTTGTGAAAACCTGATCGACAATCCCCACTTCGGCCTCCGCGGCCGGAACGAAGGAACCCATCTGGGCCATGATCACCATCAGGCCCACTTGCCGGATATAGGTGGATTTTCCCGCCATGTTCGGTCCGGTCAGCACGATCAACTGGTTGGCCGTTCCATCCAGCAGGACATCATTGGGAACAAAGCGCTCGGCATCAGGCATCTGTTCGATGACCGGGTGCCGGCCATCCTTGATCCAGAGGCGATCGCCTGCTGACACCTGCGGACGCACATAGCCGGCCACCAGGGCCCGGTCCGCCAGAGAGCCCAACACATCCAACTGCGCCACGGCGGCCGCCGTCCGTTGGATCGACTCGGTGTGTTCCACCATGCGATCCCGAATCTGGGCAAAGAGCTCATACTCCAAAGCCACGGCCCGCTCCTGGGCGCCAAAGATCTTCCGCTCATGTTCCTTCAATTCAGGCGTCACAAACCGCTCGGCGTTGACCAGCGTCTGCTTGCGGATATAGTCCGCCGGAACATTCGGCAATTGCCCCTTTGAGATCTCGATGTAGTAGCCGAACACCTTGTTGTGGCGGACTTTCAGCGTCTTGATGCCCGTCCGGATCTGCTCCCTCGCCTGGAACTCCGCCAACCACTGGCGCCCCTCCGACGCGGCCGCGCGCAATTCGTCCAACTCGGCGTTGAACCCGCGCCGGATAATGCCCCCCTCCTTCAACGTGGCCGGCGGCTCATCTTCGATCGCCCGCCCGATCAGATCAACCATCTCGGGCAACAGGACCATCGCCTGGCCTTGCTCCCCGAGAATCGCCGTCGCATGGTCCGCCACCAGAACCCGGACTTCCGGGAGAGCGGCCAGCGACACCCCCATGGCCCGCAGGTCACGCCCGTTGCCGCTACCGGCACTCAAGCGGGCGATCAGCCGTTCCAGATCACGAATCCCCTCAAGCTTTTCCCGCAAGGTGCGCAGAAACGCGCGCCCCTTGACCAGGGCGCCCACCCCGTCCAGCCTTCGATTGATGCCCTCCACTTCCGCCAGTGGCCTGAGCATCCATTCGCGCATGAGGCGCGCGCCCATCGGCGTCTCGGTCACGTCCAGCGTGCCCAACAGGGTAAAACCGCCGCGCCGATCGTCGCCGCGCCGCGGAAGCAGATCAAGATTGGCGCAAGTGGATTCATCCAGCACCATGAAGTCGGCGGGATTCCTCACCCGCAACGACCGCACGTGGTGCACATCCCGCCGCAAGTCTTCCTGGACGTAGTGCAGCACGGCCCCTGCCGCCCCCACCGCTGCCGCCTTGTGCTCACACCCGAACCCTTCAAGCGAGTGAACGGCAAAATGCCGGATCAACCGGTCGCGCGCCACATCGTAGCGGAACACCCAGTCCTCGCAGCCGTTCACCACCACATTGGCCAGGTGCCCCATCACCCCTTTCACCAGTGGATCGCTCAGCTGCTCCGACGGAACCACGCATTCCCGCGGCGCAAACATCCTGAGAATATCGGCCAGGGGTTCAATATCAGCACACTCTTCAACCCAGAAGGCCCCGGTGGAAATATCCAGCATGGCCAGTCCGAACGCGTCACCGTGACGGCATAGGCTCGCGAGGTAATTGTTTTGAACCGAGGCCAGAATCGTGTCCTGCATGACCGTGCCGGGCGTGACAATCCCGGTCACTTCGCGCCGGACAATGCCTTTGGCCGACGCGGGATCCTCGACCTGGTCGCAGATGGCAACCTTCCGCCCGGCACGAATCAGCTTGGCGAGATAGCTGTCGACCGAATGGAACGGCACGCCGCACATGGGAACGTCCTGCCGGCGGGTCAGCGTGATGTCGAGAATCTTTGAGGCTTCCTTGGCGTCCTCAAAAAACATCTCATAGAAGTCGCCCAGCCTGAAAAACAGAATGGTTCCGGCCGGCAGCTTGCTCCGAACCTGCCGGTACTGCGCCATCATGGGCGTCAAGGCCTCTCCGCTCATAGCTGCCGCCCCCTCATTTCAGGCGTTCCTCCGACTGGCCAGACCATCCGCCAGGGTCTGCCACTGATCCACCGACAAACGCTCCGGCCGGATTTTCGGATCCAACCCCATCTCGTCGAGGGCGATCAGCGCCTGATCCGGCGCGACCCCGAGTCCGGCGCTGATCCGGTGGAGAATGGTGGCCATCTGCTTGCGGCGGAAGGCAAAAGCCGCCTTGGTCAGCCGCCGGAAGAACTCCAGATTCTCCTGCCCGATCACGACCTCACTCAACCGATCCAACTGCATCACCGCCGAACGGACCTTCGGCGGCGGACAAAAGCATGAGGGACTGATGACCTTCACGAGGTGAACCGCATACACGCGC
Source organism: uncultured Verrucomicrobiota bacterium (assembly GCA_964404035.1). Lineage (GTDB taxonomy): Bacteria > Verrucomicrobiota > Kiritimatiellia > CAIKKV01 > CAITUY01 > CAMBRF01. The sequence goes on from CAYOIT010000015.1 coordinate 33,882, forward strand.
TGCGCCCACACTCCAAGGAGTCCGCGTTGCACGTGCCCCGGACCTGCCGTCAGCCGTTCGCCCACTTCAAGTTGCACGGTCACCGTGATCCGACTGGGGGGATCCGGCAGGGCGAAAAGATCCATGAGGATGCGGCTGCCGACCGAATACGGGAGGTTGGAGACCACCTTGGTCACCCCTTCCCGCGCCAGGAACAGCGGATTCAACTCGAGAAAGTCGGCATGCACCAGCTGAAGCGTGGGATGCCCCGCAAACTGTTCGGCCAGATAGGCGTGGAGTTTCCGATCCTTTTCAACCGCCACCACCCGCCCCGCACGCTCCACCAGGGATTCGGTCAGGACGCCCAGCCCCGGGCCCACTTCCAGGATCACATCATCCGGCCCGGGATCCGCGGCCCCGACAATGATGTCACGGATATTGGCGTCGATCAGAAAGTTCTGGCCTAACGCTCCATGGGGGTGAATTTCCCGTTGACGAAGCAACGCCTGTACCTGCGAGGGACTGGTCAGTTTCACCCTGCCTCCACCTGGCGCATCGTCCTCACGGCCCCGCCGTTTTCACGATCTTGATGAACGCGTCCTTCTTGAGGCGTTCGATCCAAAGGTTGAAAAGACGACGGGTTTCCTGACGGCGAAGATCCTTTTCGATGACCCCGGAGACCTTGTCGAAGGGAATCACCCCGGCCGGCTCGTGGTCCTCGACCTTGAGAATGTAGTAATCGCCAAGGGCCTCAACCGGTCCGCAGACCGCCCCCACGGACGTTTTGGCAAGCCCCCCGGCAAGTTCCTGACGCAGGTCTGAGGCATCGATCCACCCCCAGTCGCCGCCGCTCTGGGCCTTGCCATCTTCAGAAACCGCGCGCGCCAGTGCCGCAAAATCCTCGCCCGCCTTCACCTTGGCCACCGTGTCCTGCGCCTGCTGCCGGCGCACCGAGCGGTCCGTTTCATTCGTGGAACCATGGATAAGAATGACGCGCAGTTTGACGCGCTCAGGCTGGTGGTACTTGGCGGGATCCGATTCGTAGACCCGCCTGACCTCTCTCGGAGAGACCACGACCTGGCTTTCCACTTCGCGGTTTCGCATCAATCCCACCACAACCCGTTCCTTCAACCGCTTGCGCCATTCGTCCAATGACATGTGTTCGGCCTGCAGGGTCTTGATGAACTCCTGACGTTTCCCGCCGAAGCGTTCCTGGACGAACTCACCTTCCTTTTTCCCGATGTGTTTCTCCACGGCGGCCTTGTTCATCTGGGTATCGGCCTCGTAGGCCTTCATGACCAGCTTGGTGGCGATAAGGTCGTTCAGGGCATCGTCGTACGCGGCCTGGAGCCGTTCACGGAACCCCTCACCCTGATAGGTCTCCCTCAACTCAGGAACCAGGGGGGCGATAATCTCCTTGACCTCGCCGACCGTGATGATGGCATCGTTCACGTAACCCGCGATCCCTTCGACGGTCACGGATTCCGCACGCACCCACCCGGCCAGGCAGCCCGCAAGAGCCAATAAAATAAGATATTTCATCCAAACCAACCTCATTGTGATCCACCGAAGAAAGGCTCCGCCCCTCCCGGCCAATCGACTGCGGCGACTATGGCACAGGCCGCCCTGCTCCCGCAACGGAAAATCACCCCGTCCGGCGCGGTCTCCGTGACAAAGCGCCCCCCTCAAGGAAATAGCTTTCCAGCCGTTTGCTGGCTGGACACCCTCCAGGCTTGGTGGTACAAAAAAAGCCAGCGGGGGCGATTGGGAGGGGATTCAATGAAGCATGGTGGAACACCGCGAAGGCGCCCGGCAACAGTGGCGACAGGCGCGAGCAGGCCGGCCCGAACGCACGCCTTCCCGATTGTCGGGATGGGCGCCTCGGCAGGCGGATTTGAGGCCTTCAAGCAGTTGCTGGAGAAACTCCCGCCCGACACGAAGATGGCCTTCGTCCTCGTGCAGCATCTGGACCCCTCCCACGAAAGCAAACTGACTGATCTGCTGTCACACGCCACAAGCCTGCCGCTTCTCGAGGCCCGCGACAGGTTGGCGGTCGCCCCCGGCCATGTCTACGTCATGGCACCCAACACGGGCATGGTGATCAAACACGGCATCCTGAGAGTGACGCCGCGCGCCGCCACTGGACACAATCTACCGGTGGACAGGTTCCTCCAATCGCTCGCCGAAGACCAGGGCCAGCGGGCCATCGGGGTGATTTTATCCGGAACGGCCAGTGACGGCGCCATGGGCGTACAGGCGATCAAGATCGCGGGCGGCATCACGTTTGCCCAGGACGAGGAAACGGCCAAATACCCCGGTATGCCCCGCAATGCCGTAGCCACGGGGTGCGTGGATTTCGTCATGCCGCCAGCGGCCATTGCCCAGGAGTTGGCGCATATCGGCGAACACCCCTATGTGCACCTCGCCGGTGCCGAGGCGGCGATGGCCGATGACGGTCTGATGACCGTCTTCCGCCTCATGCGCACCCGCACGGGTGTGGACTTCACCCACTACAAGCCGGCGACGATCCAGCGGCGCATCCAGAGGCGGATGGCCCTGCACCGGCTGAAACGCCTCGCGGACTACACCCAGCTGCTCCAGACCAAACCGGGCGAATCCGAGGCTCTTTATGC
>CAYOIT010000015.1:36593-45834 GCA_964404035.1 uncultured Verrucomicrobiota bacterium
AAGAAGGAAGCCGATCGCCTGCTGATGGGCCGTTTTGCCCCGCCCAGCGTGCTGGTGAATGAGGCTATGGAGATTCTACAGTTCCGCGGTCACACCGGGCCGTTCCTGGAGCACGAAGCCGGAGCCGCCAACCTCAACCTGTTGCGTATGGTCCGCGAGGACCTGGCGCTGGAGTTACGCGCTGCCCTCACCAAGGCCCGCAAACAGGGCACCCCGGTGCGCCACTCCTGCCTCGACCGCGACACCGGGGCCGGACGAAAGACCGTCACGATCGAGGTCATCCCGATGCGGAAGGGCCAACCGCATGAGCGGCATTTTCTGGTCTTGTTTGCGGAGTCGGCCGAACCCGGGGCGGCGGCGCTCCCGCTGCCGGCGGAACGAAGGGAAAGCGTCGTCCGGCTAAGGCAGGAACTGTCGACGACCAGGGAGTCACACCGCGAGATCGTGGAGGAGCTGCAGACGGCCAACGAGGAACTCAAGGCCGTTAATGAGGAAATCCAGTCGAGCAAAAGCACCAACGAGGAAATGGAGACGGCCAAGGAGGAACTGCAGTCGGCCAACGAGGAATTGAGCACGGTCAACGACGAGCTTCAGACGCGGACCGTCGAGCTCGGCCAGCTTAACGACGACCTGATCAACCTGCTAGCCAGCGTCAACATCCCCATCCTGGTGCTCGGTTCCGACTTGCGAATCCGTCGTTTCACCCCCATGGCCGAAAAAATACTGGGCCTCCTGCCGACCGATGTCGGCCGCGCCTTCACCAGCCTGCGCCTGCCTCTGGACATGCCGCACCTGGAACAGATGATCACCGCCGCCATGGAGGATCTCAGCGTCAAACAACGCGACGTACAACACCGGGACGGCCACTGGTACGCGTTGCAGGTGCGCCCCTATCGCACCACCGACAACCGGATCGACGGGGCCGTCATCGCGTTGTGGGACGTCGATGTGGCTAAACACGCCCTCCAACAGGTCCGGGACGCGCGCGACTACTCCGAGGCGATCTTTCAGACCGTGAGCAACCCGCTGCTCGTCCTTGATGGCCATCTTCGCGTACAAGTGGCCAACAAAGCCTTCTATCGGATGTTTGAGGTCGAAAAACCGGCCACCGAAGGAAGATCCCTCTTTGACCTGGGCAACGGTCAATGGAACCTTCCCCGGATCCGCAGGCTGCTGAAACAGGTCCTGACAAGCCATGCCAAGATCGATGCTTTCCGGGTGGAACGTGACTTTCCGAAGATCGGACACCGCGCGATCCTGCTCACCGCGCGCCGGATGGCGGACGAGACGACCGACACCCCCCCTCTCCTGTTGGCCTTTGAAGACGTCTCTGCTCGCGAACAGGTGAATCTGGCCCAGGCACGACTCGCCTCCATGCTGGAATCCTCCTTTGATGCCATCACGGGCATTGATCTGAAAGGCCGGATCATCACGTGGAACAAGGCCGCCGAGCGCCTTTACGGTTACACCGCCCGGGAAGCCATGGGCAAGCCGATCTCCATGATCATACCGCCGGATCACACGGATGAGATCCCCGCCATCCTGCGCGGTGTCCGCCGCGGTCAACGATGTGTCGGGCACGAGAGCGTTCGCGTCAACAAACAAGGCCAGCGGATTGACGTGGCTGTGACTGTTTCGCCGATCATGGATGCCAACGGCCGCCTCGTCGGTTCATCCGCCATCGTGCGCGATATCACCGCCCAGAAGCGGGCCGAGGCAGCCCTTCAGGAATCCGAAACCAAGTTCCGTGCCATTTTTGACGCCGCCGCTGACGGGATGTTTCTGCGGGAAATGAGCAGCAGGCAGTTCTATCTGGCCAACAAGGTCTGTCTGCGCATGCTGGGCTATTCGCTGGAGGAGTTCAAAACCCTCGACCTCGAAGACCTTCACCCCAGGGAGGATCTGACGTTCATCCGCGGGCAGATTGCCGCTCTGGGCCGGTCGGAGGTCGGAGTCTACGGCGACGTACGATTCCTGCGAAAGGACGGATCCCTCCTCATGACCGAACTCAAGCCGACCCTGGTGACGTTCGGAGGAAAACGCTATGCGCTGGTCGCCATCCGAGACATCACCGAGCGCAAACGCATGGAGGCTGAGATCCTGAACGCGAGCGAGGCGGAACGCCAACGTATCGGAGGCGATCTGCACGACGGGCTGAGCCAGTCTCTCCCGGCGATCGGCTACCTGATCAGTGCCGTGCAGGCCGAACTGGCCCGCAAGTCGCTGCCTGAAGCCGCCCCCCTGAAGAAAATCGCCCGATTGGTCGAACGGGATGTGCAACGCATGCACTCGATGGCGCGAGGGCTATTCCCTATGGAGCTCAAGCGAGGCGGGATCGCGGGAGCCTTGCGGGAACTGGCAACCCACTCCGAGGAGTTGCTGGGGGTCACCTGCCGCGTGGCCGGCCTGACCGAGGTCAACCTGACCGACGACCATGTCGCCCGGCAGTTGTACCGCATCGCCCAGGAAGCCGTCCACAACGCCGCCCGGCACAGCAAGGGAAAGAACATCTGGATTCGACTCGCGCGCCAGCGGGGGCGCATTGTCCTGACCGTGCGGGACGATGGGAGCGGGATTCGCCGAACGCTCGATCAACACGCCGGCCTGGGGCTTCGCATCATGAAATACCGGGCCAACATGATTGGCGCCACGCTGACCATCGACAGTACACCGGGCACCGGTACCATCGTCACCTGTCTTGTCCCGCCACATGCCACCCCCCCAAAGGAGTTAGCGCCATGAAAACCAAAACTCAGCCCGATGACTCAAGAAAGAAGATTCTCATCGTGGACGATCACCCCCTGCTGCGCGCCGGCCTCGCCCAGGTGATCAATCAGCAGGAGGATCTGGTGGTCTGTGGCGAGGCCGGCGACGGCCCCAGCGGGCTCGCGGCCATTGCCAAAGGGCGGCCTCATGCCGTGATCGTGGACATTTCACTGGACATAGGCTCCGGCCTCGATTTGATCAAGGATATCCAGGCCCGGCAGCCCAAGCTGCCCATTCTGACACTCTCCGTGCATCACGAAAACCTCTATGCAGAGCGCGCCCTCTACGCGGGCGCGCAAGGGTATGTGATGAAGTGCGAGCCGGTTGATACGGTGCTGGGGGCATTGCGCAAAGTACTCAGCGGCCATGTGGCGGTGAGTGAGAACATCGTCAACCGGCTCGTGGGGCGGCACAACCAAAGCAAGGAGCAGGCTCCGCGTCTTCCGACCGAATCGCTGAGCGACCGCGAACTCGAGGTATTCCGGCTCTTCGGCGAAGGATGTGGCACGCGCCAGATCGCAACCAAACTCCGCCTGTCGGCGAGCACCATTGAGTCGTACCGGGGCGCCATCAAACAAAAACTGGGACTGTCCAACGGCACGGAACTCGTTGCCAGTGCGGCGAGATTTGTGACGAAGGAATCCGGCGGCTGAACGACCGGCACCGTTTAAAGGCCTCCTCAGGCCACCCTCGCGCCCCCACCACGATTCGGGTTGACCCCCAGTGATTCTCACTATTCCCGAATAGTGTTTTCACCGATACCTGACACACCTCAGGCGCACTAAATAGAATACGAACGAGGGCAGTCGCCCTCAACCCAAGCTGGGAGGGCGCGCCGGCTGCGCGCCCGGGAAAGGTTGTGCGAAGTGAGTGGTTCGTCCCCACACCAGGATCGGGAGCCGATGACGCTCGACACCCTTATCAACCGTCTTCCCGACCAGGTCTACGTGAAGGATACGGCCAGCCGGTTCGTCGGCGTGAACCTGGAAACCGCGCACTTTATGGGGGCCTCTTCACCCGATGAGATTGTCGGCAAGACCGATTTCGACTTCTTCCCGCCCGAGTTGGCGTCGCAGTTCCGGGCCGAGGAAGAGGCCCTGTTACAGCGGAATCAGCCGTGCGTGAATCGAGAGACGGCGGTCACCGATAGCACCGGTCAGACCCGTTGGATCCTCACCACCAAAGTTCCCTTGTGCGATTCCCACGGCATCATCACCGGACTGCTCGGTATCAACCGGGACATCACGGACGTCAAGCAGGCGCATGAGACCTTGCTCCGGATCAATGCTGAACTGGAGCAACGTGTTGCCGAACGAACACGGGGACTGCAGGCCGCCAACGAGGCGTTGCAGGGGGAGGTTGCCGGCCGGAGACGGACCGAAGAGGAGCTGCTCAACGCTGTGACACGTCTCGAGGAGCAAGGCCGGGCGAAGTCGGCTTTCGTGTTCAATGTGTCTCATGAACTGAAGACTCCGCTGGCCTCCATGACCTACGGGATCTACAACCTGCTGAAAGGCGTCACCGGACCTCTTCCTGAACGAACCGTGGAATACTTGAAAATGCTTGAAGGCGACTGCCGGCGAATGTCGAGGACGGTCGCCGACATCCTCGATCTTGGCCGCTTGGAAGCCAGCACCATGCGGCTCAATAAGATCCCCATTCCCTTCGCCAGACTCGTCAAGCGGGCGGCTGAATCGCTCTCGACCCAGGCACAGAACAAACATATCACGGCAACCCTGGATACCAGCCGGGGCCAGGGATTCGTCAACGGCGACGCGTTCAAGATGGAACGCGTCATCGTCAACATCATTGATAATGCCATCAAGTTCACTCCCGAGGGCGGAACGATCGACATCACAGTGCACTCCGGATCACCCTCATGAAGGCCGATGAATCTCTCCGAGGAATCCCCACCCTGGTGATAACGGGGGGGACACTCGAGCGACAGAACCGCGAAGTACTGGACGGGTTTGGCATCACCCCGTTGTCGAAGCCTTGGCCGGAAGAGGAACTGCTGAGCCGCATCGAGGCCTCGCTTCTGGGCATCTCCTTGTCCAGCACCATACATCCGGTCCAGCCAGGTGGTGGATACGAGAGATGAAGGCAAAAAAAGAGGGGATGAAAGAAGCAAGTCCCATGCTTTCCACTACCTCCAAAAAACGTTTTAACCGATACCCGCTGATTCATGAACATGCTAACTACTAATCTTGGTTGAAAGAGAGGGAACAGGCTAGGCCTGAAAGGGAATGAATGACAAACCATGAGTGTCGCCGCGTCACAAGCAATGTGTAGCACAACGCTGGTCGTCCCGCACGCAAACGGGCTTCATCTGCGACCGGCGGCCTTGCTGATGAAAGAGGCTTGCCGATTTGATGCCGATATATGGGTCGCGTATGGCGACCGGAAGGCAAATGCCAAGAGCCTGATGAACATCGTCATGCTGTGTGCCGCCCAAGGCGCGGAAGTTGCTGTCCTTGCGGAGGGGTATGACGCTCACGAGGCCATTGAAGCTATCGAGGATTTGTTCGTCCGGTTGCAGGATGAGGAAGCGGCGGCGGAGACAGAAACCACCAACGGTTCTTCGATGTCCCACTTGGTATCCCAGTTTAGTCAGCAGGCCTCCCAGATCGGGCATCATTTATGTGACATCAAGAGACGTGCCGTCCGCACAATGAGCAGAAAACAGAGCAGGAACGTTGAGGCAACCGCGCAGAATCGTCCAATGGAGGAAGAAATGACGGTAACAAGCAAGACAGTAAAAGCACCAAAACGCGCGACAGGCAAAAGCGAAAAGAAGGTTCACTTTGAGCTGGCGGCACCCAGCGGCAGCGAAGTGTTCGTGGCCGGCACCTTCAACGACTGGAATCCGACACAATACCAGTTGCACGATAACCCGAACGAGGGCCTCTTTGCCGCCTCGATCCCTCTGCCGCGTGGGCGTCACGAGTACAAGTTCATCGTCAATGGCGTCTGGTGCACCGATCCAAAGTGTTCAGAATCGGTCCCCAACCCGTGCGGATCACTGAATAGCGTGATTGAAGCATGACGTGATCGACGAGTCCCCTTGACGACGCTCCCAACGGAGGCAATGTGAATCCGGAGTTATCCAAAGCTGTCGTTCTGATTGTCGATGACGAGGCGGCGATCCGTGAGTTGGTGAAGCGTGTCGCCGAAACGATTACCAACGTGGATACACTTCTCGCCTCCAGCGCCGCGGTGGCCCTGCATCTGGTGGAGACAGCCTCTCCGGCGCTGGTGATTTCGGATCTGAGCATGCCCGGCGAAAAAGGGGACTGGCTGCTGTCGCAAGTCCGACAGAAGGGACTGGCGATCCCCTTTGTCATCCTCAGCGGTTCCATCGACGTCAGCGATGAAGAAAGATTGCTCCGCTTGGGGGCGAACCGGATCGTCCAGAAACCTGCCTCCCCGATCACCCTCCACAACCTGATGATCGAGATGCTGTCGAAAGAGGTCCGCTTCGAAGTGGTGGCCGAAACCGGGAGCGAGGTGTTCGTGGCCGGCACTTTCAACCACTGGGAGCCCGGGCAATATCGATTGCAGGATGTGCCGGACAGGGGATTCTTCTCCACCACCCTGCGCCTGCCCCGTGGGCATTACGAGTACAAGTTCATCATCAATGGCAACTGGTGCATGGATCCGAAGTGTTCCGCCTCCATCCGCAATGCCTACGGTTCGATGAACAGCATGGTACAGGTGTGAGTCCGAACGGATTTCCTTCTTTGTGGCCTGCCATGAGCAAGTGAGCGTATGGACTCCCGCCCTCCTGCGGCCTTGGGCTACGGAGGGCATCCTTCACGCGGTGAACGGCTTGCCATCCGTAGCGCAAGCCCCACAGGGCGCCGCGCGAAGGATGGCGGAGGGGGAGGGATTCGAACCCCCGATGCCTTGCGGCATTCCGGTTTTCAAGACCGGCGCGTTAAACCACTCTGCCACCCCTCCTCCGCTGCCGCCCATGAGCCCGACAATCGGCACATCATCCGACAAGAAGCCTCTTTCTATCAAGTTGAAACGTGCGGCTGTTCTCCTGCAGGAACCGCTCCCCTCTCCCTGCGTCACAAATCGCCAACCAACACTTGCGTAACCTGAGCGGCAAGGTATTCTCTGGCTCCATGAAACAGCCATCCGTTGCCGGTCGGAAAAAAATCTCATGGTTCGATATCTCCAAGTGGGGCATTGAAGGAAAAGGGTGGAACAACACCCAGCGTTACTACGACCGCCTACCGTTGAGCGCCAGGCGACACGTGCCCGAATCCGTCTGGGGTCTCAGCCGCTCGGCCACCGGTATGTGCGCCCTCTTCGAGTCCAACGCCCCACGCCTGCACGCCCGTTGGCGTTTACGCAGCCCGCAATTGGGCGAAGCAAACTTCCCCGTCGCGGGGTTCAGCGGGCTGGATCTTTATGCCGATGATCACGGGGTCTGGCGCTGGTGCGGCGCCGGCCACAACGTCGGCGACCAGAACCCCCGGCAGATCCTGGTGGAGGGCATGGCCCCCACTCCGCGCCGTTTCCTGCTGTACCTGCCCCTGCGCAATCCGGTCATCCGCGTCGAAATCGGTGTGGAGGAGGGGTCGTGGCTCAAGCCCGTGGCCCCTCGCCAGGAGCGCGCCATCGTCTATTACGGCACCTCCATCGCCCATGGCGCTTACGCCTCGCATGCCGGGATGGTCCACTCCTCTATTCTCGGCCGCTGGCTGAACAGGCCGGTGATCAACCTCGGGTTTTCAGGGGCTGCCCGGATGGAGATCGAAATGGCGGAGTTGCTGAATGAACTGGATGCGGCCGTCTATGTGATCGATCCCCTCCCCAACATGGACCCGGCCATGGTGCGCGAGCGAGGCGAAAAGTTCATGAACAAGCTGCGTGAGGCGCATCCCGAAACCCCGTTGGTGATGGTCGAGGATCGTCCCCACACCAACGCCTGGATCAAGCCGGGACTGATGCAGTTCCACCAGGACAATTGGAACGAGTTCAACCGCCTCTATCGATCGCGGCGCAAAGCCGGCGACCGAAACCTGTATTACGTCAAGGGCCGCTCATTGTTCGGTGACGATAATGAAGGCTCCCTTGATGCTTCACACCCTTCCGATCTCGGCTTCATGCGCATGGCCCGGATTCTTTACCCGGTCCTCGCGAAACTTGTGTGACACACTTTGGATCCCCTTACCGGCACAACTCATCGCCAGTGCACGGCCTTGAACTCTCCGCCCTGCCGGTATATCCTTCCGCCCTTTGTCGAACCTGAGAGGTGAACACCATGCGTATCGGAATCATAGGCGCCGGCCATGCCGGTGTGGAAGCGGCCCGTGTGGCACGCGCGGCAGGAGCTGACGTCGTCCTGTATTCAGCCGAGGCCGTGACACCCTACTACCGGCCGCGGCTGGTGGCCCTGGCCTTCGGCCATGCCGAGGTGGAGGGCATCAGCCTGCACCCTCCCGAATGGTACGCGGCCCAGGGAATCGATCTACGACTCTCGACCCCGGTGGAATCCTACCGGGCAGAGACACGGGAGGTCGTTGTCGGAGGGCGGACAGAGGCGTTTGACGGGCTCATCGTGACGAACGGGGCCCTGCCGGTCGTGCCCCCTTTTGCCCGCACCGGCGGACAGGCCATCTGGCCGCTCTGGAACGTGGACCATGCCCGCGAAATCCGCAAACGCGTCCGGCCCGGAGCCCGCCTGGCCATCGTCGGCGGCGGTATTCTGGGCATTGAGGCTGCCTTGCGCGGCCTTGAGGCAGGGATGACCGTCACCATCATCGAACTGCTCGACCGGCTCATGCCCGCCCAGTTCGGGGCCCGCGCCTCGGAGGTGCTGCTGCGCCGGCTGCGTGCCCGCGGCATCCACGTGCGCCTGGGGCACGGGGTCAAGGCAACCACCGGCGACGGCACAATGGCCCACCTCACCTTGGGCGACGGCCACTCGTTGGAGGCCGAGCTATGCCTGGTCTCCATCGGGGCTCGGCCCGACACCCGTTCTGCCACAACAGGCGGCCTGGAAACAGACCGGGGCGTGATCGTGAACCCGGTCCTGCAGACCCGCCACGCGGCGTGTTTTGCAGCCGGCGACGTGATCCAGTTTGACGGGGTGACGCGGTGCTCAATGAAAGAAGCCACCTCACAAGGCCGGATCGCCGGCCTCAACGTGGTCGCCGCGCTTCAAGGGCGTGAGCTTCAATCGTACCTGCCGGAGACCATGTTGCTCAGCTTCCGCGCCAAGGATTTCGAGATCTATTCACTGGGTCAACCTGGCGGCGTTGGCTGCGAGGAGCATCTACTCGATGGCATGACGGAATCGGTCATTCGTGCCCTGATCATGAAGGACGGCATCCCTCTGGGTGTACAGATGATCGGAACGCGCGAAGGCTTCGATGGGTATGCAGCGGCCGTCAAACACGGCAAGAAGGCCTGAGGTGAGCGGCACCAGGCCGCCCCGTGAACCTGAGCCACGCCTCTTTCA
>CAYOIT010000016.1:0-36530 GCA_964404035.1 uncultured Verrucomicrobiota bacterium
GCAGCGACTCGAAAAGCGAGTACTGGGTAAGCCCCGGCTGGCTAACCCGCTTGTTCGGGCTATTCATCGGCGTACTCCCCGTGAACGCGAGGCGAAGGGGCGTTCTCGTAAACGCGCCGCACCTGGTCAACGAGTCCGGCCATGCGGTGCGCCTGCCGTCCGGCATCTCCGGCAGGGTCGGCCTTCGCCGTGGTCAACATCTGCTCGCGTTTGTCGCGCAAGGCGGCGGCAATGAGCCGCACGTCTTCTCTGTCCAGATTCTCAAACGTCAACGTGATAATCATGTCATTATCCTTTCGATTTCAGAGTGCCCGAACCAGCGCCTGCACCGTATTCCTCACCCGGAGACGGGTTCGGAATCCGGTGAGGCGGGTTGTTCGTAGGCTTCGGCCATTCGTGCCTTTGTCCATCTCCATACCCTTGTCACACCAAGAAACTCATAGGTGAGATTCGGCCTGTTTTTGTTCGGGTTCGTTATGTCCGCAAGCCTGTAGGTTCTTCCATCTTCATCTTTGAACCTGTAGAACTTTCGGAGATATTCAGGGTCGTGATCGGTATAGGCTGCGTTCCACGTCCAAGAATCGTTCTTCGTGTATCTCAGGATGATGTCATGGTTTCTTGCAAACCGGGTAAAGGCCAATCCCTTGGCATTGGTCCGTTGCCACACAATCTCATTGCCAAACATCTTCGGGGTGAAAATCGCATCCATCAAGAGTTTCAGGTAATGACTCGCTGCCGGGTCACAATGCAGATAGATGCTTGCCGTTGATTTCATCACCCGACGGAGTTCAACCAATCGGGGTGCCATCATCACCAGATAAGCAAGAAGGTCACACGGTCCCAAGAACGTCCGGAAGGCTTGAAGCACATCCGCCACCTTTCCGCCCCCGGTGACGATCTCCGCAAAGACGTCTTCGTCTTCCTGGTCCCATGTCCATGTATCGGTGAACGCCTGAATCTGTGAAGCGGCTTGGCTTCCATCTTTCTCCGCGAATAGGACGTTGTAATTGGCGTTCGAGTTGAACGGAGGATCCAGATAGACCAGGTCAACCGATTCATCAGCAATGTAACGCTTGAGGATGTCGAGGTTGTCGCCGTAGTAAAGCGTATTTTTCATCGGATATGATCTGTTTTCGAAACTTCTACATGATGAACTGCCCATTGACAAGTCTAACGGCTACGCCATAGCCCGCCCCCCCTTGTCCCTGCGCGTGACTCCGTGCCAGTCTGCCCCCATGTAACGGGCACGATTATGGCACTGACAGTTGAAACAGTGGATGCGGCAATCGAGGAACTCCTGCTGTACAAGCGGACGACCATCGATGGCCGCACGTTTGAATACCAGGACCTCGAACAGCTCCGCGAACTGCGGAAGGATGTCGAGGTCCGGACCCGGGCCACGGCCGCCAAAGCAGGCTCGGGCACGGGGTTCTTCTGTCCGGTCCAATTCGCGCCCAGATGACTGCGGCTCTGAGACGGGTGTCTCGGCTGGGCTCATAACCCGGCGCGCGGGTTCGACTCCCGGGGCCGCTACCAACTCAGGATGGGTAGCCAACAATGACCGACGAACCGACCGCCACCCGCGAACCGACCGCCACCCGGCTTGACCGAATCATCGGCCTTTTTTCGCCTTCTCGCCAGAACGCCCGCGTGATGGCGCGGTTTCAGACGTGGATGATGGAGCAACAGATCGGCCGCTATAAGGCGGGCGACGTGAACCGGCTCAATGCGGACTGGCTCACGGACAACAAGGACATCAACAGCCTGCTCAGGGTGAAGCTGAAACGCATGCAGGCGCGATCCCGCTCCCTGATCCGCGACAACCCCTATGGATCCTCGGCCGTCAACACCGAGCTGAACTACATCGTGGGGACCGGTATCAGCCTGCAGATGACGGTGCGGCGGTATGAATACCAGGACGAGGATGGTCAACAGGTACTCGTGCCCGTGGAACTCGAAAACTGGAACGACTGGACCGAGGACCGGTTCTCGCTCTGGTCCGAGAACTGCGACGTGACCGGGACGGAGACCTGCCCACAATCGCTGATCGACTGTCAGTACCTGGCCTTCCGGAAGTGGTTCGAGGACGGCGAGGCCTTTATCCACCTGGTGGAGGACTGGACGCGCCCGGGTGTGCCCCTGCAACTCCAGTTCATTGAGCCGGAATCACTCGATCTGACCAAGACCGAATACAACGGCAACCCGGTGATCATGGGTGTCGAGGTGGACAAGCGGACGGGCCGCAAGCTGGCGTACTGGGTCTATGAGGATACCGGCACGAGTGCGTTTTCCGTGTCGCTTTCTTCCCGGAGAATCGAGGCCCGGAACATGATCCACCTGTACACCGTGCTTCGTCCGGGCCAGTTACGCGGGATCCCCTGGCTCGCCGCGGTGATGCAACGGTTCTGGGATCTAGACGAGTACGCGGACGCGGAACTGATCGGCAACAAGATCGCCGCCTGTTTTAGCGTGTTCATCACCACGCCGCAAGGATCCGAGATCCCGCTGCTCAAGGGGTCGGACAGCTTCCCCAAGGACGCGAACGGCAACGTCATCCAGAACATTGCGCCCGGAATCGTGGGGGCGGGTCTGCCCGGAGGCTCCCAGGTGCAAGTGGTGAGCCCGCAAAAGCCCGGCGCCACCTTTGGCATGTTCACCCGGCACCATCTCACGGCCATGGGCGCCGGGATCCAGGGCGGAATGAGTTACTACGCGTTGACGCGCGATACCACCGGGACGACGTTTGCCGGTGGCCGGCAGGCGCAACTGATGGACTATCAGGGTTACCGTCCGATTCAAGGGACCTTCGCCCGCAAGTTCTGCCGCCCGGTGCTGCGGCGCTGGATGGACTGTGCGGTGCAAAAGGGCGAGGTGGCCGCTCCCGGGTACTTCGATCAGTCGCCCGGCAAGGATTTCTGGTGTCGGCATGCGTGGATGCCTCCGGGCTGGACGTGGGGCATCAACCCGCTCCAGGAGGTCAACGCCTCGCGGGAGAGCATGCGGATTGGGATCACCAGCCATGACGACGAGTGCGCGGCGCTGGGGTATGACGGCAAGACCCAGCGGACGAAGATCGCCCGCGAGCGCCGGGACATGCGCCGCAAGGGAATCCTGCTGGACTGTGACCCGGCCAACGATAAGGGCCGGTCTGACAACGGTGGTGCCGACGGTGCCGCCAAAACCGACGAAGAGGGCGATACGCCCGAGGAGTGAGCATGAAAACGCGACTACTGCCGGGCGATGCCCGGATTCAACAGGCCTTCAAACAGCGTGGCCTTGACGGTCAAACGGGTTACACGGTCGACGAGGAGGACGGCATCCTCTACCTCACCCCGACCACGCCTGAAGTGCGCATGGGCCAGAACGGGACCACGTTCGAGATAGAGGCCATGGAGGTTCGTGAGGAGAACGGCGTCGAGCTGCTCGATCTGTCCTTCTCGTCCGAATATCCGGTGAGTCGCTGGGGCGAGCCTGAGGTGCTGTCCCACGATGCGAAGGATATGGATTTGTCGAGGCTGGCGAAGGTGGGATCGATCCTGCTGAACCATGACCCGAACATGATTGTCGGCGTTCCCACGAAGGTCTGGCTGGACGAGTCCACGCGACGCGGCAAGCTGACCATGCGGTGGGGCACCGATGAACAGGCGAAATGGACGAAACACAAGGTCGTCACGGACAAAACGCTTCGCGGGGTGTCCGTTGGCTATAGCGTGGCCGCGTGGGTCTTCCTGAAAGATGAAAATACCGTATACAAAGATCGTATCAGAGGCCCGGCATGGGTGGCGGCGTCCTGGCAAGCGCTCGAAGCAAGCCTGACACCGATCCCGGCTGACCCGAGCGTAGGCGTGAACCGAAACCAACAGGGAGCAATTGACATGAACGAGAAGGAACGTAAGAGATTGGCCGAACTGGAAGCGCAACGCGCGGCCGGTGTGGCTCTGTCCGAGAATGATCGCCGGGAACTGGCCGTGCTGGAATCCAAGCGCAGTTCCGAGCCCGCGGGAACGACCACCGCCGCCGCACCTGCCGGAACACCGGCTGCGGTCCGAACCGAACCCACCCCACCCGTGGTGGATGAACGGGCCGAAGCCATCAAGGCCGAGCGCTCCCGGATCCGCGAGATCCGCACGCGCTGCCAGACCTTCAAGCTCGGCGACGAGTTTGTTCAGTCGCTGATTGACAGCGGCGAGTCCATTGAGCGCTGCGCGCTCCGCATCACCGATGCGTTGAGCCAGCGGAACACCGGGAGCATCCAGGTGACCCGTGACGGCCGGTCCTCGACGGCCGAGGCCATGTATGAGGGCTTGATGGTCCGCGCGGGCCAGATGAGCCGGAGCGAGGCCAAGACCGGTCTGCATTTTGCCGGGTTCTCGCTGTTCGAGCTCGGGCGTGAGTGCATGCGGTCGGCCGGGATCTCCGACAAGGGTGATCGCCTGGACGTGGCCCGCCGGATGTTGGCGCGGTCCGAGCCCATCGGACGCAGCGAGATCGAACTGTTTCTCCGCAAGGAGACGATCTCCGGATCCACGAGCGACTTCCCCATCCTGTTGGCGGCCGTCGCTTACAAGACCCTCATGGCGGCCTATATGCAGGCTCCCATCCACTACCGCAAGTGGTGCAAGATCGGGTCGGTTTCCGACTTCAAGGACACGAACCGCATTGAGTTCAGCGAGTCGGGCGACCTGCTGAAGATTGCGGAGCTCGGTCCGTATGTCGGGACCAAGTTCAAGGACAAGCAGGAAAAGAACCGCGCCTATACCTACGGGCGGATCTTCTCCATGAGCCGGCAGGGGATCATCAACGATGACCTGGGCGCCTTCCTGGGCATCCCGGCCGCGTTCGGTCGCAAGGCCCGGGTACTTCCCCAGAAGCTGGCCCTCCAGAAGCTCCTGGCCAATCCCGTGCTGCTGAGCGACAACGTCGCGCTGTGTGCGGCGGGGCATACGAACTACCACGCGGATGCCGGGTACGCCCTGGATACGCTGGCGCATGCCGAGGCCGGTATCAAGTATGCCACTTCGCTCATGGCAGCCCAGAAGGCCTTTGTGCACGCCGATGAAGCGGCCAGCGCGGAGTTCCTGAACCTGCAGCCGCGCGTGTTGCTCTGCAACGCGACGGATCAGTTCGTGGCTCGCACGGTCTGCCGCAGCGCCGGCAACCTGGCGGACAGCAAGAACAGCGGCGTGGTCAACCCGATCGCCGATCTGGGCCTTGAAGTGGTGCCCGAGGCCAACCTGACGCTCGCCGCGTGGGGTGGGACCGCCGCCAGCTACTTCATGTTCGCCAATCCGGAAGAGGCCCCGGTGATGGAGGTCGTGTTCCTGAACGGCGATGACACCCCGTTCATGGAGGAAGAGGACCAGACCAACGTGGACGGGCGCTCCTGGAAGGTTCGCCTGGACGTGGGCTGTGAGGCCGTTGGGTACAAGGGAGTCGTGAAGGAGAAGGGCGCGACCTGATGACCATGCCCCCCCAGGGGGCTAACGTGCGAGGCGGGAGGGCCACCTCCCGCCGTTTCCTAAGTCTGAGTGAAGCAACCAAAGAGGAGAGTATCGTGAAAGAAGCATTCAAAAGGTTTCAGTTGGCGAAGGTATTGCTGGCGATGTTGATCGCCATATTGGTCAGTGTCATGACGGTGTTGGCGGCGCCCAACTTTGTCAAAGACTCTGGCATCGTGTCCTACCTGAACGGCGGGGCGGATGTGGTGAGCGGCGACGTGGTGGATGTGGGCGGACGGTACGGCATTGCCGGGACGGATATCGCATCGAATGCGACCGGCTCGATCTTTGTCAAAGGCGTATGGGAATTGACGCTGGCGACGAATCAGACCGTGGTCCTGGACGCCAAGCTGTATTGGGACTCCAGTCTCAAACAGGTGAAGACTACGGCCGTGAGCGGGACCTATATCGGGCTTGCGGCTGAGGCTGTGACCACGGTGGCAGCCACGGCGCTGATTGACGTTGACCTGAATGCGGCCCCGCGACAATTCGTCGGTACAGTGATTACCGGCGTTACGGCTCAATCGTCCACGAATGGAGTGGTGACGAACATTGTCACCACGACCGCGACCGTCGGGTACTGAGTCATTTCGCTACCAACCCACTGGGGCCGCCGGTCATCCATCATCGGCGGCCCCTTTTCACAGGGACACATCAAAATGAGACGCATCATGAATAGTCTATGTCTGGCCGCCGCTGGGTTTCTTTTGAGCATCAATGGTGGGCATGCCGAACCGATTCAATATTTCAACTCTCCAGTGGTGTTTCTCAAGGCCGTGACGTTTCAGGGAAGTGGCGGCTTCAATTTCGACACCAATTCTTCGGTGATCTACGTAGTGTGCGATACGAACGGTGTGGTCGTTACGCCCACCAACTTTTTTACAATCAACGGGATCGCCGGGACAGGTTCTGTGGCTACGGCTCAGGCTCAGGCTGATTTGGCTCTCGGGACAGGCGCCACGGCTGTCGCAACCATCTCCGGGCACGTCTTGGCCACCAACCCCCACGCCATTACTCCCGCCATAATCGGTGCGGCAACCAGCAACCAGGGTGCGCTCGCTGAGACGGCGGTGCAGGTTGAAGTGGACCCTGCATCCGTGCACACAGACGGTAGTGGTTCCATGAACGGCCACCTGGTGATGAACCACAACAAGGGATTCAGAATCGGTGAAAATTCCAATCAGATATCATTATCGGCCAACCAGGGCGATGATTACACAGGCGGCGGCGGACACATCTCTTTGCTGTCAGTTAATCATGGCGGCGCCGTGCAAATCGTGTCCTATGACCCCACTGGGGCTGTGCGACGGGTGGAGGTCTACCTGGGATCAGACATGAATGTGCCTGTCGCAACGATCGAGCCGGACGGCTTTCATGGGAACGGTTCAGGCATCACCGGCCTGACGCCCGAGCAATGCGGATCCATAGCCGCCAGTAACTTCCCTACGCCCACGGCGTGGCAGGTGGAGTTAGCGGACGCCATTGACACCAACACGATCTACATTACTGATGGCGGGGGTTGGAATGCGCCGTCCACGATCACAAATGTATTTCGACGTGCTGGGGATCAGTCCACTGACCAGTATTTTACTAATTCTGCTGGGTGGACGATCTTTACGGTTGGCGGGTATCAAAGCATTTTTTTTGCAGGCCCCGGCGAGGCGCATGAAGCTGGCGATTATAGTGGTTCGTCTACCTTACCTGCTGATTGGACTGGGTACGACCCCTGGAATAATGGAGAGTTTGCTGGTCTGGCACATGCAGAATGGGGGAAACTTTCTGTCCTCGTCACTAACTCCATCGCCATGCCGGCAACTTTATCCGTCGGCACAAACGCACCGCCCGCCGTCCTGAGTTTTGGAGCCTTCGGCAACCTGACTAACGTGCTCTTCCTTCCATGACAATGCTCAAGTGGATACTCCTCGCGCTGGCAGCCTTGGTGTTCCTGCTGTGGCCTTTGGCGCTTTGGGCCGGTGACATCGGGGCTCTCATCCCCTGGGAGGTCAACGTCTCGCAGTATTACACGCGGTCGGAGGTGCTCACCCGTGGCGAATCCATCATCCTTGAGCCTCAGTTCGTCTCTGCCGGCAAGACGCCCATCAGCCTCGTAGGGGTTTACACAGTCGATCTGAGGCTGCGGCGGGTCGGAACCACAAACTGGTTCGTACCCGCGACTGGCGTGGTCTACCAGGCGGCCGCCGGCAAGGTGCGGGTCCCCTGGACCGTGAACGTGACGACGGGCCGGTATGATTACGTGGTGGCCGTGAATGACTCCGACGAGTCCCTGTACCGGTCTCAGGGGCAATTCATGGTGCGGCCGAACCTGATGGATAGCGGCGTCCAGGAGACTCAGAGCGTGGCTATGACGTCCCTTGACTGGTCCACGGTCGTTCACTCCAATCTGGGGGCCGCACCGTTCCTCACGTCGTTTGGGTTCGACATCATCGAGGCCTATGTGCAAAGCCTGCAGAATGGGACCGGTGACGTTGACGCCAATAACGTGACCGTTCGGGGGACGCTGTCGCATGCCGTGGTAGGACTATCCATCACGAACCTCTCTGTGACCGGATACGGGACGGTAACCCGCACGGGCCCGCACTCGGCCACCATCAATGTGACCGGGGACGGCGGCGGGTCAACGGGTGGCGGGATTGGCAGTTACACGAACACGGAGATTGACGGGGTCTCTAACACCAACTTCGTGAGGATGGGCAACGGCTCCAACACGACCTGGCGGCTGGTCGGCGGGGTGTGGGTCCTGGATGCTGTTGGTGGCGGCGGTGGCCTTGCGGAAATGCCGGCGGTCTGGGATGCGGACCTGATCGGCACCAATCGTCTGGGCTACCAGATCGGTGGTCAACTGGTCGGTTATTACGACCTGAACGGGCTCACCCTGTTGACCGGGACGTTGACGCTTTGGGAGGATGATCTGAACTGTAACGTGAGGCTGTACGATGGATCCCGAACGTCACCCAGTCTCACGCTTTACGGGCACCCGAACACCATGGGGCTCTACGCCCGCGGCTATGCGGGATCGTGGGGCTTTGGGTTCTCGCATGCGGGCGTGGACGTGCTCACGATCAACGCCGGCGGGCTCTACACCCTATCCACCAATGCGGTGATCTCCGGGAAGCACCTGGGCGATCTGTCGGAATGCACCGGCTACCCGGAGCCTATGTTTGTCGCGTTCAGCACCAACATGGTCTATCCAGGATTCACCATCTTGACCAACGGCGTGCTCAGCATGCAGCGGGCGCCGTGGGGCTACTACGGCATCGTGTTGAACAGTTCGAACAGTTCAGTGAGCCTTCGCGATTTTTCCCAGACAGACAGGGTTAAGCTGGAAGGCGACTCTGGCAAGATCACCATTCGTAATGCGGGAGGATCCATCACCTGGTCAGTCGATTCGGCTGATACGTTTTACACCGGCGTCAAGACTCAGTTCACCAGAAACGCGGCCAATACCGCCATGATCACCAACATCATCACGTATAAAAACGGGCTTGTAAAAACCTTCCTTCCATAGGGTATCCACCATGAAACAGCCTCTTCCTTTCCGCCTCGCCTCGAACGTCGTCTACGATGCCGTCGAAGTTGAGCAGGTGTCCTATGACCCTTTGACCAAGCAGTACTCGGCCCGCGTCTTCGGGGTCTGCGGGGAGCACATCATGCCGCTGATCTTCGTGACCCGTCGGCAGTTACGGCGCATCGAGGAGGTGGTCATCACCGATGACGAGATTGACCAGGTCATCGCGGCGCACCCCGAGTATGCGAATGAACGCGTTCCGGCGGCGATGTACCGAGCGTTTGAGAGACTCGCGGCCATGGCGGCTGAACCTACCCTTCCTCCACTGGATCCGGAGACTCCCCATGCGTAAGTGGGCCGGCATTCTGCTGATGATGGTGTCCGGGTGTATCTCCCCCTCCTACCACGGCCCCTTGCGCTACGTCATCGGGGTTCCGATGGTCGAGGCGGCGGCGGCACCCGGGACGGTCTATTTGCGGCATGATGCGAAGCAGGCGGCCGATGGCAATACCTATGTGATCGAGTATCTCGCCATGACGAACTGCAATAGCGATCTGGTCGACGATCCGGCGGTCCAGGAATACAACGCGGACCTGGCCACGAACCGCTGGCCGTTCAAGCGGATGCACATTGATCTGTCTCTGGACGGGGGCGCCACCTGGCCGCAGCGGGTGGGGTACGGCGTGTCGGCCGGGATCAGTCCGTTCGGGGAACTGATCTGGAGTCCGCCGGAAAACTATTCCCTTTTGACGACCAATGCCCGCCTGAGACTGACGAAGCTGGACGGGACGCTCTTCGGCCACCGGGGCGACGGGAAACCGTATGACGTTCCCACGAACACCTTCATCACCAGCGAGCGGTTTACCATTGCCGGGGCCAACATCACGGCGCCGGCGGACGGGGCGATCTTCTACGCGGGCTTCCCGATCGACATCACTTGGGTGCAGGCGGGCTGCGGGGAAATCATGACGCTGATGTGGATCACCCCGCAAACGGCCACGAACGCCCTCCAGCAGGTCATCACGGTGTTCTCCAACTGTGTGGAAGGGGTCAACACCCGGACGATCGCCCAGAACTTCCCGCCGGCCGTAGAAGTCAAGCTGGTGATCCAATCGAAGAGTGACCCGGCCATCCTCGGGTACAGCGGGATTATCGACGTGGTGCCATGAGCAATCGAGTCACAGGACAATTTGTGGTGTGCGGCGGCGGCCGGTTGAATCCGGCAGAGTGCGACCTTTTGCGCTACCTGATGGAGAAGTCCGGGACGATATGCCCGTATGAACAGATCATGACTGGATTGGGACTCTCCAGCCGGCGCGCGATTAATACACATGTGTCTCAGGCCCGTAAGGCGCTGCCCAAAGGCGCGCCGGGATCCCTGCTTACCGTCCAGGGGGTCGGATACATGTGGTCGGGCGACGCGATTACGATTGAGGTTCACGGCAATGGCGTGGCTGGCCGATCCGGAAGCCACGCGCCGATCGCCGTCATGGATCGTCGGCAGGTCGGGCGCCGGCTGGGATTGTCCGCGCAGGAGGTGGCGGAAATCGAGGCGTCCGCCCTGGCCAAACTGCGGCAGCGGCCGGAAATCCGGGCGCTCTTCAGCGAGCTGGTCCAGCATGAGACTGCATGCCACTTCAATCCGTTCTACCAGGTGTGGCTGTACGCCACTCAGAAAGGAGCCAAGGAACCAATATGAAAACACTGGCGCTGTGGATGATCGTGATGATGGCTTGTGCGGCTGTGGCGGGGGACATCATCCTCGCCTGGGATCCGCCCACCAACAACACGGACGGAACCCCGTTGACCGACCTCGCCGGCTACAATGTCTACTACTCTTCCGTGGTCGTCGCTTATCGGGAATCGAACAACGTGATGACCTGGGCGGTTCTGTCCACGGGAACCTACGGGCGGGTCTATACCACCAACACACAGCTCGCTCTGACACTGCCCTCCACCGTCTATAACTTCTACGTGACCGCCGTCGCAGGCCTCGGCGCTGAGTCGGAACCGTCATCCAATCTGATGTGTCGGGTGGGTAGTGTTTCAACAGTCAAAATGGTGAGGCGGAAATGAGAATACCATTCCAGAAGGCGATTCACGGGCGGGTTGGCGGCGGATTGATCATGACGGGTCGGCCGCTCCGGGCGGCGCGGATCCTCCGCATACCGCCGGCATGGGATGCGCCCGACACCCTGGATAACTCGGGGTATTGCACGCCCCTGGAGAATCAGGGCCAGAACCCTTGGTGCGCCGCCTACGCCATGTGTCAACTGCTTCAAGCCTCCTACTGGCGCGAGACGGGGACCAAGCTCCAGTTTGACGAAGCCAAGTGCTACGCGGAGGCCAAGCGAGTGGACAAAATAGCCGGAGACGGGACCAGCCTTGAGGCGGTACTGGCAGCGGCTGAAAACGTGGAACTGAACGCCTCCGGCCGGATCCCGCTGATCGAGGATGACGTGATCGATGAGCCCGGAAGCATTCCCTTTGCGATTCACCAACGTGGGCTGGTGCTGTGCGGACTTCAGATCACGGATGGGTGGACCTATCCCCGAATGAACGGAATGATCGGCGACGGTTGGCGCGCGCTCGGGGGGCATGCGGTCCTGTGTTCCGGGTACTCGATACCGGACGATGAGGTATGGGGCCCGAACTGGTGGGGCACCTCCTGGGGGCAGCGCGGATTCTGGCGGATGAAGACGAGGCAATTCACGGATCAATTCATTTACGGGTACGGTGCCCGGGTGACGTGGGCGAAAACGAATGGAGGGAGAACAACGTGAAGGCGATTGTGACAATAGTAGGGGCGGTATTGGTTATGGGGTTCGTGAGCGGGTGCGCAACATCTTCCACTGATGTGCAGATGGCGCAAGTGGCGTACCAGACGGCGGCGGCGTACTACAATCAGCCAAACAGTGCCGAATACATGGAGATGGAGGGATCAAACCTTGTTTGGTCGATCACGGGTGCAACCAGGATCAAAATGAGCGGCCCCATCCCTACAAAAAGTATCTATCCGCGCGAAGAGGGCACGCTCAAGCAGGTCATGGATGGAACCGCCGACATCGCCAAAACTGTGGCCTTGGGCGTGGTGGGGTACCAAGGGGTGAGAGCTCTCAAATCGCAGTCCCCAACGGTTGTCACAACCGAAAAACTCGTCCCAGTGGCAGGGGCAGTTGTCCAATAATTGATCAGTCGAGGAGTCCCGTAATGTCTGAGCGACGGTTGATGTTTGACGAATGGCTCGTGAAAACGTGCCTGGTTGTGTGTTCAGCCCTGTTTCTCACGGCGGCGCTGAGCTTCGCCGGGGAAACAACTGTGGACCCGATCGGGATCGGTAAGCGAGCCGAGTCGCTCGGGATCATCGGCATCCTCGCGGCGGTTATCGTGATTCTGGTGGTCGCGCTGGTGATGGTGTACCGCGGCAAAGAGGCGGCGGCCATGCGGCGCGAGGAGCGGCTCGAGCGGCTCATTGAGCAGACGAGCACGGCAATAGCCGGCGATGCAGAGACCAGACGGGATACGAACAACATCCTCGTCGAGTTCAAGGCCGTAATCGACAAATGCCGCAAGAACGGAGGATGACATGCCCCCCACTGAATACGATCGGATGTGTGAAGACTACCAGACCTCGCCGCTGGCCGGAACCCCTACTCTGATCGGGTGGGGCTGGTCCGCCTCGGACGATGCGTGGCTATCCAGGGCCATCCGGGTACTCACCCGCCCCGGGTGGGGATGGCGGCCGCCGGCGCAATGGTCACACATGTTTATTGTCTTCGCCTTCGATAACCAGGGCGCGATTCTGTCGGATGCCGACCAGGATGGAATCACAATGCGCCTGTTCGATTTTGACCGTCACGGCGGGATGATCCATGAGGCCCTTAATGCTGAGGGGTGGTGCTGCAAGCATGCCCGGAAGCTGGACGGATGGCTCAAGGAGGATCCGGACCGCCACCATGCCACCATTGAGTGGCTGGACATCCCACCCGAAGTGGTTGCGGCGATCTGGAAGGAATCCACCTCCTGGATTGGGACCCGTTCGTATGCCTGGCAGCAACTTGTTATATTTGGGCTGGCTGAGACCGTAGCCGGCCGGGCGCTGCGCCGGGTATTCCCTCATGCCCTATCCTGCGACGTGGCCGAAGACCGCGTGATTTGTTCGGAGGGGGCATGCCGCCTTGTGGGGGAGAGGTGGCCGGCGCTGGACATGCGGCGGTTCCGGGAACCGTGGGCGGCCATCAGTCCCCAGGAGGCTTACCACCGGTACCTTTCGAAGTTCAAGCGGGTGAACGCGGATGCGGCTATCCCATAGCCCGCCGCACCTTGCGCGTTGACGGGTGGCGGCAGCATCATCGGTGGCATGAACAAAAGCTTCGCCGTTCGTGATTTACGTTTTCTGATCCAACAGGACCCCGTGGCGGTGGTCTCGTCTGGATTCCCGGTGGAAGGCGTGAAATCGCGGCTCGACTCCAAAGCGTTGGCGGCGGCGGCGGGCCTGCAGGCGTTGTATCAATTCTCCGTCAATACGTTGGCAAGTGACTGGTTGACCACGGAAAACGGTCTCCAGGTGGACCGCACTCCGGCGAAGGAAAGCGTGGTCGCCGTGGACAACGTTGAATACCGGCTGCTCGGATCCATGCTGGACTCTCTCGGTGTCGGGTTGCGCCTTGATTTGGGAGCGAAATACCAATGAGCGCCGCTTCTATCACTTTTCAGATGGAGGGATTCAATCAGCAGATTGCCGCCCTCCACGCGAAAAACGGACGATCCGCCAGGAGCATGGTGACGTATTGGGGGCGTAAGCTGCTCAGGAAGCTCGCCTATAAAACCCCGCTGAGCCATGGACAATGGGCGGCGCGCGGCCGGTTGCGGGCCGGTTGGTGGCCGGCGGCAACGGCCCTGGGCGTGACCAACGTCTACACGCCGGCGCCGAACCTGGGCGAGGGGTCGTTTGTGGACGGGCGGGAAACAGTGGGACGGCCGAGTATCACGCTTATCAACGCGGTGCCCTACGTGACGCGGCTGAAGGTCGGGATGGCCCCGTTCGAGGCGGCAGCGGCCGAGGTGGAATCGCAGATGCGTCACGAACTTGAGCGCGAATACCGCGGAGTGTGTCACTGATGCCACCGGATGAACCATTGCATGAGTCGGCCGGGATCGAGACGCTCGACATTGAGCGGCGGGTTGAGGAAGCCGCCCTGGAGCTCCTCCGGGAATATGACGCGCTCAAGGGGGCAACGGGGAATGTCCCGGCGCGGATCCGGGTGAGGATGGATACCGAGGCGGCGGCGGATTACCCGTGTGCCACGGTCAACGCGGTCGGTTTCGCGGAATTTGGTGAACGGACCGGATGGTACAAGGGGGCGCTCCAGTTGGGGGCCATGACGTATCGCCCGGACGACAAGGACGCGAAGGCCGTCAAGGCAGTGCTCGGGGCGCTGCGGGGATGGGCACAACGCAAGGATTTGCCGGCGGCGCTGAACGCTACGGTGGCCGCAGGCACGCAAGAGACAGAGATCGAGTTCAGAGAGATCAAATTAGATGGGAGCACCTTCGACTATTCGGAGGGGCGTATTAGGGAATGGATTCTCCCGTTGGAGGTGCTGTGTCGGCCCTCGCGGGAGCAAACGACAGCCATCTAGGGAGGATTGATCATGTCTTCAGTCAGCAGAGCCGGTGATAGCCGGTTGGTGAGCGGATGCACGGATGAGACGTTCGGCTATGTTTCGGCAGTGGAAGTGTCGAAGGAGCCACAGAAGATCGAGGCGCCGAAAGGCAACGGCGGTACGGCGGCCGTGGAGTACTTCAATAAGCAGGAAAAGTGCAAGGGTACGTACTACTTTCTGACTGGCGTCTCCGGGGCACCTTTGGATGCCGTTGGAGACGGATCCACCATCGCCATTGCCGATGCGGGCCTGTCCATCCAGATCGAGAAAGCCAGCAAGGCCCGGCAGGTTGGACAGTGGGCCATCGTGAATTTCGAGGGGACCTATTACCCCGACCTGGTGAACAGCTAGGCTTCGTAAACCCAAAAGGAGATCAGACCAAATGGCGACAAAGATGACGACCCCGGATCTCGACTTCACGGCAGCCATGATGTCGAAGGGTGCAAAACTTGACGAGAGCCTTCCTTGGAAAAAGGAGGGCTCTCGTTTCTTCTTCTGTCTCGAGGATGTGAAGGAGGAGCACATGCACGAATACCGTACCGGGGCGGCGACGTTTTCGATCACCGCGTTTTCGGCATCGCGCCGATTTTTGCTGGAAGTCATGAAGACTGAGGGAAAGTAACCAAACCAAAGAAAGAGATCAGACCATGGACCGAAATTTCTTAAATCCGCCGTGCCCGAGTTTCCCCCCAGTGCCACCTCCAGTTTCCCCCATGCTGGGGCCGCTGCATCAGGCCGCCACCATCGACCCCGCGACCATTCAGGTGGGACGGTTTTCAATTCCGCCGATCACGATCAGGGTAGCCCGGTTGCTGGAGCGCATTGACTCCCCCTTTGTGGTGCCGCAACTCGATCCTGAAACGGGTCTCCCAAAGGCGGTAATCCCCTCCGTGACCGACGTCACCAACGCGCTCTATGTGATCATGAATCAGAGGGACCCGCGTCTGCTCCAGGTGCTGAGCAATCCGGAGGCGTTCGAGATTTCCGTCCTGGAAATGTGCGGAGACATCAGCTTTGCCGAAATGAAGCTGCTGAGCGAGGCGATCCAGTGTTCGTTGACCTCTGTCGAAAAGGCGGCTGAGGCGGCCGGCGTGGAGGGTTCCGGCGAAAAAAAAGAGGACGGTTTGAGGACCTCATAGAGTTCCTCATGGACGCCTACGGCGGGGTAGGATTGAAGGCGGTCCAGGAGTGGGATGACACCCCGCTGTCAACAGTATCGTGGTTAATGGGCTGCAGGCTGAGGCGGATCAAGCCGCAAGACGCCGGGCCGGATCCGATCGGAGGATTGACCACGGAGGATAAGGCCATCTTGAACATGCTGAACGGCCAGGATGTCGAGGCGCTCAGAGCGAAGTTCAAGGATAGGATGAAACCGAAATGAGCATCAGCCTGCAAGCCGTGGTTGCCCTGGACGCCAGCCAGTTTACCTCTGGACTCGGAGCGATTTCCGCCGCCACCAAGAACGCCGCCGGCGCCATGATGATGGCGTTTGAGGGGTTGGGCGGTGAAATCCTTGCCCTCGGGCATGCGTTCGGTAAGGTCGGGGTGGCGGTCGGGATCCTCAAGGAGGCCACCACGGAAGGCGCCGCCTTCGAGCAAGCCATGGCCAACGTGCGTTCGGTGACTGGTCTGGCCGGGGACGAGATAGAGCACCTCGGCAAGCAAACAGTCAGTTTTGCAGCGAACACGCGATACTCCTCCTTACAGGCGGCGGAGGCTCTTTATGCGCTGGGATCTGCCGGAATTTCCAGCGGAAAGGATTTGATGGATGTGCTGCGACCTGCTCTGAAGCTGGCCGGGGCTACGATGTCAGATACCGGAACAGCCTCCGAAGCCGTCACCAGCACGATTCAGAACCTAAGACTCTCGTTCAGCGATGCCGCCCGGGTGGCAAATCAGTTCGCCGGGGTCATTGCCGCATCACCCGCCAACATGGAAAGACTGAGTGAGGCGCTGAAGTTTGCGGCGCCGGCAGCCGGGGCTTTGAACATGAAGCTGGAAACCATGGTCAAGGAACTCGGGGCCCTGCATCTGGCCGGGCTGAAAGGGGAGATGGCCGGTACCGCGTTTCGCATGGCGCTGTATGACCTGACTGAGGCAGCCAAAAAAGGGGGGACGACGGTCTCGAATGCCCTGCGGGGATGGAAGGCTGAGCAAGAGGGCCTCACGGGCGCCATACGGCGTTTCGAGGCGGCGGGGGTATCGTCTACGAAGGTGATACTCGAGTTCGGGGCTAGGTCTGGGGCTGGGTTGGCCGCTTTGCTTAACATCGGGTCCGATGCTGTGGACCAAATGGGGGATAAGATCAGCGGGTTGGCCGATGTGGAAAAAATGTACTCGATTCAGATGGACACGCTCTCGGCCCGGTTCGTCGTCCTGCAACACCACATGGAGGCCATTGGGCATGTGATCTTCGAAAAGATCGAGCCGGCACTCACAAGCATGGTCAAGTCCCTGACTGAGGTCGTGGACTGGGTCGGCCGGTTGACCGTGGCAATGGCGCATGCTGATTGGGCAACCGCCTGGAAGCAGTTGCGCACAACGGCGATCGAGGCGTTTGATGCTGTTGTCAGCCATTCTCAGACGTTTGCCGCCCGGGTGGGTGCTGCTATCCGCGGCACAGACTGGGCCGGGGCATGGGACACGTTCAAGGCGGGCTTCGTCGGGGTGGTCAACTTCGTGTACGATCTTCGTACACAGATCACCACGGCGCTCACGGCAGCGTTGTCCAAAATCAACGCGGACGACGTGAAGAAGGCGTTCGACGAGATCGGCGCCGTGATCACCAGCATCCTCCCGAGCATCGAGGCCTCGTTCGCGTCGCTTTGGGAGTTCGTCAAGGAAGGGGCCCGGGTAGCCGCCGAGTTCGCCGGGGAAGCGTGGCGTCGTTTCGCGGATGTCATCGGGACTATTGACGTCGGGGCGCTGTTCGACCGGATCAGTTCTGAGACTCTTGCGACGATCGAGCTTGTGAAGACGCTGTTCATGGATGGGATCGATACGATCAAGGCCAAAATGCTCGAATTGGCGGACCAGATCCCAGGACCTATTCGGGATGGGTTCACGTCACTGATGGACGGAATGAAGTCCTTTGCGGAAGCTGCTGGGGCGGCCTTGAGCAGCGTCGTGACGTTTGTGACCACCCTCGGACAGTCTTTCCTGACTGCCGGGCAGAATAGCGCGATTCTGGAGAAGGTGCCGGGCTGGATCGGATCCATTGCGGATATCGCCGGTCATCTCGCCTCGCTGCTGAGCGGCCTTGCCAAGATCATCGGACGCGTGGTGGAGGCGCTCACTGACATTGCTGGATCGGAGCCGTTCGTGTGGGCATTGGAAATGGCGTTTACAGCGCTCGGGACCGCCCTGGACGTCATGCTCGGCATCGTGCATGGGGTGATGGCGGCTTTCGACGGCATCGCCAATATGCTGAGTGAAATCCCTTCTCCTATTTTGCACGTGGTCGCGGCGATCGCCGGCGGCGCGGGAATGACGATGGCGCTGATGGCCCTGAAGACGGGCATCACCGCGGTGATCCTCGAAACCAGGACGTGGATAGCGGTCAAGCTATTCCTGCTGAGGATGAATTTGCCGAAGATGATTGCCAGCATGACCGGGGCACTCACCACTCTCTCGCCCCAAATGGCGGCGGTTGGGAAGGTGGCCGGCGTGATGGGGGCGGCCATGGCGGGATGGGAGCTCGGGAAGCTGATTCGACAGATCCCAGGTGTCGCTGAGTGGTGCGATAAGCTGGCCGTCAAGATCTGGAAGCTCACCGGGGCCATGGTAGAGGAAGATGAGGCCCTCAAACAGCAGGTTGCGGCGCTCCGGGCAAAACGCGAAGCAGAGGAAAAGAACTGGCAGGTCACGCAGTCCTCTGTTGTGGCGACCGAGACCGCCACCGCCGTTGCCCAGGAGGCCACTCAGACCATTACCGAGTTGACCAAGGCGATTCAGAACGAGGTGTCGGCGATTGGTGACGTTCCTGCGGCGGCAGAGCCGGCGGCCGCCGCGATTCACAGCGTTCATACCGCAACGGCTAAGACGGCGGCGGCGGCGGCCCACATGACCAGCGCCGTGGAAAAGGCAACGGAGGCTGCAAAGAAGGCCGTGACCCCGTTCCAGGGCATGGGCAACGCGATCAAGGATTTGACGTTCAGCTTCAAGGTGGAACTCCCCCACATCACAGAGTACCAGGTGACGCAGTGGGGGGGGATGTACCAGGTGTTCCGGCGGCTGAAGGACCTCAATTTCGCGTTTAAGGTCGAGTTGCCCCACATCACGAAGTACCAGGTTGACCAGTGGTGGGGCATGCTGGGCGTGTTCCGGCGGCTGAAAGACCTCAATTTTGCGTTCAAGGTCGAGATCCCGCACCTCACCCAGAACCAGGTCGCGCTGTGGGGCGAGTTCATGAAGATCATCACCGGGGGCAACGGGGTACAGTTGAACGCGCCCAAAGTCCCTGACATCAACGGGAACCTCGGCCGGATCGCCAACGCCCTCGATCAACTCGTGGCGATGAAGGGAGTCATCTGGGCATGAGCACGAACTCGTTTGCCGGCAAGCTCTTTACGGGAAGCCTCCCATGGACCGAAATACCCGAGAACCCCAAAGTGGCTCATGATCGGAACTATCGTGAGTACGTTGGGGACATCATCCGGAAGCGGGTCACGAAGGGGGTTCTGTGCCTCAAAAAGGACGTGTTACAGGTCATCGCGGCTCTCGCTACGGATCACGTCCATCTGGTGGTCTCAGCAGGCACCGACTATCAGGGCGCGCCACAGACGGTTGATTTCGGGTACGGCTGGAAGTTCATGGGGGTAAACGAGAGTTCCCACAGCCCCTCCTTTGCCCGCCTCGACTTCGAGTATTCGCGGGAGTTGCCGGCGGCGCTCTCCATGGGGCTGTTTCCCGGTCTGTCGATTGTCGAAACTGAGGGTTCAGCCTCACTGGTTTATTCCGGATTCACCTTACTGCAATACACGGACACCCCTCCGATCGCCGATGGACTCGATTTCTCGTTCTACGTCACCAAGCGGACCGAAGGAGCAGGGGACACGGCGCTGACCTATTTCGACGCGGCGGCCGTGCTGCTGTTCAACGGCCATGCGGTGGAAACCGTTACCAGCAACCAGGCGGACTTCACAAAGGATCCCTTAACGGGCCAGGATATCGTGGCGGGATCCCCGACGCTCTTTAATCGGCTCCGCAAGGAAATCTACTGGGAGTACGATGCCCCCACGCTCAATCTGATGTGGTGGGGCAAGGTCTGGAAGACCATCAACCTACAGGTGCTTTGATGGGCGCGTTCACCGGCTGGCGTCATCCCTACCCGGCCCGGACCGTCACCGGGCGACAGGTGATCTCGGTGGACCGACCTGGGAAGCAGATCGCCGATGCCATCGAGGAACTCCAGGAGCGGGCCATTTGCGCGGTCGTCTCTGAAAACGACAACGCCGAAGCGAAGATCAGCGGCAATACTCTCTTCATCGACGTGCACCCGGGCGGATCCCCATCACCAATGGACTTTGGCGTCTTCTGCTTTGGGTTCACCATTTCCGGCGCCAACGTGACCATCCGGGCCGGTGAGATCACGTGGGGACTGGCCACGCACGTGGTTGGTGAAACAACGGTCACGATCACTCAGGATTATCAGTACGTCGGTCTTTGGGCCACATACGAGGAGGCTGGCATCATTGATCCATCCACCAATCTATCGTTTTTCCGGTCCGAAAAGACCATCAAGAGGACCTGGCTTTACCAGTTCAGGTTGATTGGTGGGGTCGCATCGAGGCTACGAATCGGCAAGCCGCTGGGTAATTGGGACATCGGATCGGAGTTTTCACCATGACATGGACCCGGCTCGCGTTGGGAACCTCTGTCCTCGCCAGTCTCGTGCTGGGCCCGGCGATCTACTACACCCACGACCGCGCGCAGGTTCGCACTGAGGACATCGTTGAGCTGCTGGAAGCCATCGCAGAACGACGCCTGGCCCTGGCTACAAATATCGTGACCAACACGGTTGTGTGGTCAACCCCGGAATGGACTCCAGTCGAGGGGGGGAGTTATCTGCAGTTGGCAGGCTGGAGTACCATCACCAACACGTTCGTGTCCAGCAACCAGTACTTCCGGGAATGGGTAGCGATCACCAGCCAGGTCGGCCGTACCAGTGAGCCGATCTATCGCCAGTACGCGGTCGACGGCATCACCGTCTCGGGAGAGGATTATGACATCTACGATGGGGTCTACAGCTTCGCGAGCATGAGCACGAATACCGCGGGCGTGCTGGAGTACCGTTTCACCAACGGAATCAACAGCTATCGCCTGGCGGCGGTGAGCCAAGATCCTCTCAATACGTGGCTGTTTGGGGATGGGGAATGGTTGGAGTTTGCCATCCGCAGGGATGATCCGGCCGGGGGTGGGATGAATGGAGCCACCTGGCGATGGAACGAACTGGGCTACGTGGTGAGCGTGAACATTTCACCTGTTGGTGCGTCCATCGTAGCCCCTGCAGACTATCCGGCCAGATCCATCACCAACGTGCCCAATGCCGTCTCGATTTACAATCACAAGGCGGTTCTCGAGGCTGTAGATGCTCACATTGGCGGGATGCTGAGCAGTTACGTCGATTTGAGCAGGGCGTCCAATGGCACCTTCGTGACCTGGTTTGCGGATCCGGACCACACCAACGCCACATCATTTCCACGGCTGAGCCTGGCCCGGGCATTCGAACTTGTCGGGCCAACGGCCGGCACCAATGGCCAATGGCTGAACTATCCTGCCCACGGCACCAATGCGGCGACCTATGGGGACACGGTCAACGTTGTGAGTCTCGCAGCGCTCACCGCGCGTCATCAGGTCTTGGCCCTGATGGTGGCCACCGAACAGCAAGCCGCATGGTGGGATGGCGAAGAGACCCTGACAACCAATAACCCTGCTCAGAACGGCAATGTGCATAGCGGCTGGCGGACCTTCGCCACCAACGTGGTCGCAGCGGCCGCCGACAGCAACATCGTCAGCCAGGCGCTGGTAGACCTATGGAGCGAGGGCTCGACAATCTACCTCAACCTTGAGCCTTTCGGAACCATCGTAGAGCCAAAAACAAACCTTAATCCCCGGTTCGAAACTTGGTATGAGGCGACCTACTATGGGGGCGGGCTGTTTGGCTACTCTCACCATTGGACCAACGGTGCCTTTGATGCCAGTGGGAGTTGGTTCGGGTATGCCAACGCGATGTTCTTTGAGAAAAACCGATCCGCCACTTTGAAAAAAGCCGCTAACGTGCTCGCCTATCCGGTCGACATCCAGTTCTACGGGCGAGCGGTCTCCTACACCTATGAGGTCGTGACCAACATGCCGGGCTGGTCGGATATGAACACCAACCGATGGGAGTATATGCCCCTCGTGTTGCTCGACTCGCAGACCGTATCAGGGAACTCCATTGTGATCAGCAGTCCAGTCTACCCGCCCTACCTTGACCTGACACAGTACGGGGGCATCTACCCTGCCTACGTTCTGTCAACCGAAAGCGAGGAGTGGACCGGTGAGACCAATGACCTTTGGTACACACGATCACGCTACTACGGGCCATTCGGGGGGAGCATCGAGGGCGATCCTGAGCGGGCCATCCAAGTGAATGCCATTTCCTATGTCCTCAAAGGGCCCGTGCTGATGAAGTGGCAATTCCAGCACTGCACCAACTCGGTGCCGTGAAAATCAGACCGATGAAACCAAGGAGACCAGATGAAAAGCATCCACCAGTGGATCCCGGAGCCTGCCTACGTCCCCCACCTCGCCTACGATTTCCACCCGCCGTTCCTGTTTGACTGCCGCCTGAGAGGGGCCGACGGGTCAACCCGCCGCATGGGCCTCGGGGACCAGATCGTTACCATAGGGCTGATTCAGCACGTGGCTCGCCTTGTGGGGCCGGAGAACGTTTGGGTCTGGTATAACACCTACTATCCCGGCGCCCGTCCGCTGTGGGACATGTCGGGCCTGTCTGTCCTACCGGTAACGGACGACATGACCACGGAGACGATCGCCGGCATGACCATCATCCCCATGCGTCATCACATCATGGAGGATCCGGCCGGTGGACGTGGGCCCTGCCTGTACGGCGCCCAGGAAGGCTCTCCGCTGGCTCAGGCGCTGTTCAACTTGGGCTGGCATGAGATCGTGCGCTGGAGCCCGACCGAGATCGAGTTGACGCCATCCGAATACGACCGTGCCACGGCGGCGGCCGCTATGTTCGAATGGTCCGGGTGTGTGATTGCCTGCCAGCCGCTCGAGGTGACGCGGGGTAACAGACGGGCCACGCCTCAGATCTGGAAGCAGACGTTGTGCGGCCTGAATCGGTCGTTCTATAACCCCACGTTCGCGTTCGGATGCTCCTACCCGGAACGAGAGGCGATGCAGGCGTTTATTGACGCCATGGACCTGCCCCTGTCCTGGAACGTGGTCATTGTCACGAAGTCGCTGCCCGTCTGGAAGGCCATCATCGACCAGGCGTCTCACCTGGTCACCGGGAACACGTCCGGGATGTGGCTCGGCATCGCCAGCGAAACGCCCATGACAATCATCGGGGAGGGGGACCAGCAGCACGGCATCATGTGGGACGCGAAGCCCAGTTGGTTCACCGAAACCCGCCTGAAAACGGTGCATGCCCAAACGTGGCAACATTTCCAGAATACATTGCCTGTCCCGTCTGAGTGTCGTCAACCGTCGTCTCCAGTAGCAACACCATGAGAGGGTCAAGACCACTCGAAAACGATGAAGTGCGGGCCGTTACCGCGGGCTTTACCGGGTACACCGCTCGCCGGAATGCCTGCCTGTTCACCCTTGGGGTTAACACCGGTTTCCGCATCAGCGAACTGCTGTCGCTTACCCTCGCGGACGTGCTCGAAGAACGGGGGGGGATCAAGACACGGGTGACTGTATGGCGCCGGAACATGAAGGGTAAGAACTCATCCCGAACCGTCGTGATCAATGGGGCGGCGCGGCGATCGCTCCAGGATTACATTGAGTCGATGCGGCAGGATGGATACCTGACAGCAGACTGCTTCCTGTTTCACAGCGTGCGGGGCAACCGGCCTATCGACAGGGTGCAGGCGTACAAGCTGCTACGGTCATGCTTCAGGCGCTGCCAACTGACAGGACGACTCGGAACCCATGCCATGCGCAAGACGTTCGCCAACGGGGTGTACAGGGCTTTCCTGGGGCGTGTGTCACGAGGTGAGCCGGTAGATGCCTTCCGGTGCACCTCCAAGGCGCTGGGCCACAAGAACATCACCAGCACAGATCAATACCTGTCGTTCCTGGAGTCCGACATCGACAACGCCATCATCTCACTCTCAGATCAAACGGAGACAGCACGATGAAGATCGAACCCTTACTCACCGCCAGCGACGTCGCCACACTGTTGGCGGTCAACGTTGAAACCATCAGACGCATGACGAGACGTGGCATGCTGCCCTCGATTTTGCTCGGTAGATCCCGTCGCTACGCCCCAGAGGACATACAGGCCACGATCAAGCGCCAGCGATCGACCGTCTCCACTGTGCCCACCGCGCCACGTTAGCCGTCTGGTGGCTGCCAGCCACGCTGGGGATGGAGCCGTTATATGGCTCGGCCACATCACAGGTACTACCCGAGGGGTACGCGTTAGTCGGTTCGTGCGTCTAGCAAACGGGTCCGCTCCATGCAAATTCACGGATTTTCCCGTTCATGTTCGTATTGAGAGTCGGCCCGGGTCGACAAAAGCCGGGCGAACCCCTGTTTCGGCCTTCTTTGCCTGCTCTTTTGCCCCAGCCTGGAAGTACCCAGACAGCACCGGAGCGTCTGGAGGAAGGTAAAACAGCTTGTACGCGTGGGCAATCGCGCACCCGTACACCTCGCAGTCCAGGAAATGGTTGGCCTCAAAGCCCTTCCGGGGCACCCAGACGCGCTTGAGCATGCCTGATCCCCGCTGCCGTATGATCTTCTCCTCCTCCGACTGCATGTGCTTCTCATAGACGGCGTCCCGGTCCTCCGGCATGTGCCACAGATCCGGAGACTTCGGGTCAACCCGGTTGATCCGCTGATAGATCATCTCCTTGAAGTAGATCGTGTTGACCCGGTACCCCTGGAGCCCGCCCGGAATGGCCTTACCGCGGGCGTCACGGTCGATCACCGTGGTGCGCCAGGCCATCGTCTGCTTGTTCTTCGGATCCGTGATCACGTCCTCACCGCGGACCGCCCTGATGAACCGAAGGCGGCGGCACATTTCCACGATCTCATGCGTCTTGTACCTGCAGTCGATCCCGCCGGCGGTGATTCCCATGGGCCCGGCCGTCGGATGTTGCCACACGGCGGACTTCAGCCAGTCCTCCAAGGCAAGTTCATCAGCGACGATTCCCCAAGAGACGCGCCAGCTCTCACTGTTGGCTCCCCATCCCTGGACGACGTAATGCAGTTCAGTCTCGCGCACGTCCGCGCCGAGAATGAGGGCCTTGACTCCCTCCGGGATCTGGTTACGGCTGTACCGCTGCCGGCGATGCTCAATCGCCCCATCGGCGATGATCACCGCCCCGTCCTCACTCAGGTCATAGGGCAGCGCGAAGTAGGAATTGTAGAACTTAGCCATCTGGTCGGGATCGCCGGTGGCCTTGGCCCGCAGGTACAGAGCGGCGATGGCGCCGAAACGGCAGGAATCCCACGGCCCGTATAGGCTGTTGAGGTGCAGGCCTACCCAGCGGCCGCCGGGGTTCGGAGAGATCCACTCGCCCTTGGACAACATCATGGGCTTGTGAGAGTCGAGGATCTTCTTTTTGCACGCTTGGCATTCGTACCAGCCGCGGGCGTCGAGTTCGCGGATCGCGCAATCATCCGGCCAGCGCACCTGGTCAAACTCCAGCCTGATGAACTCCCCGCAGTGCGGGCACGGCACGTGGTACCAGTAAACGCTCGTCCCGCTGGTGGGAATGTAATCCTCGGTCCGATGCGTAATGCCTTTGACGGTTTCCTTCTTCTTCAGGCCGAGGTAGGTCCAGATGGAGTCCTGAGCGATGCGAGGTGTGGAAAACTCAAGGATCTTTCGGTTCCAGAACGTCTTCGTCCGGTTGTCTGCCTCGGCCCAGACCGCAGGGGCGCCCACGCTCGACTCATCCTTGAACAGGTACCGCATCGGATGCGATCGCACGCTGGCCTCGCTCTCAGAGGAGGCGAACCGGACCGTCATGCGGTCCAGGGTGTAGGCGAGAAGTTGCCAGTCATCGGCCCGTCCGGTCATGTGCTGCCGCAGGGCCGGGCAGTCCTCGATCATCGGCTGGATGCGGTCCTTGCTGACGGCCTTGCCGGTGTTGTCCGTCGGGTACATCAGCATGGTGGATCCGGGATCCTGGTCGATCACATACCCGAGACAGGCGAAAAGGATCGTCGTTTTACCGATCTGGGTCCCGAAGCATCCCCCGATTCGTTCCACGCGCGGATCGGTGAACAGTTTCATCGGGAACCGCATGTAGGGGGTCAGCTCCAGATTGATCAGTCCTGGGATGGAACTGTTACGCTCGGACAGCCATAGGTTGGCTTCTGCCCACTCATCTACAGGCAGACGCCGGGGAGGCTGGACCGCCTCGCACCATTCGCGGGCTATGGAATCAACGCGTGGATCGCTGCTCACGTTTGCGTCTCCGTGATTCCGCGCTTTTTTGCTGCATCGCGCTGGCCTGTTTCGAGGTCAGCGTGCGCCGGCTTTTTGCCCCGCCCTGTTTACCCCATCGCCGAAAGTCCTCGATTGTGAAGGTCCTCACGTCACACCGATTACATAAGGGGGTTACGCAAAGCGAACAAGTCAGGCTATGCCATAGCCACCGCAACACCCCGCCACGGTGCAACACTGGTATACAGTGACCCATGAAATCGCCCGGGTTGTCGCTCCAGGAGTATGCGGCCAAGCATCAGGTCACCGAGCGCCAGATCCAGACCTATATCGCCCGTGGATTGCCCGTTCGCCGGGTAAAGCGCAAAGGCGGCGGACGCCCGCGAATCGTGATCAACGTCACCACTGCCGACGCTTGGATGATCGAGAACGGCATCGTGACCAAAGGCATGAGCGCGGACGCGTTCAAAAAAACCGTCGGGTCGACTCCTCCCGAAAAACCTCCATCGCCTGCGGCGAAGGATTCTCAGTTCGGTTTTGATAGCGAATTGGTGAAAAAGTACGGCCTGCTGGGAGCACTCGAGCGGTTCAGGCTGATCGAGCGCACGGTGTCCAAGCTGCTCCTGAACGCGTACCAGGGCAAAGATGGGCCTACGATTGCCACCCTGCAGAAGCAAATTCCCGCCGTCATTGCTCAGTTGCGGCAACTGGAGCTTGGGGCCCTGGAGTACAAGCGCCAGGCGGGCGAGCTGCTCCCATCCGATGAAGTCAAGGCCGCCGGCCATCGCGTCTCCCAGCACTTCCGGAACAAACTCATGGCCCTCGGGCACGCCATTGTTCCGAGGCTCGCCCTTTTCGTAAAGGATCAGGGGCAGTTCCCGGAGATCCAGACGATCATTGACAACGTGGTGAGGGAACAACTCAGAGATTTGCCCGAAAATGTGTTTGCAACCGGAGAATGAAAGGACCAGATCAGATGAAGAAGAAGACGGAATTAAAAGTGGAATATTTATCCACCGCCAAGCTCATCCCCTACGCGCGCAACGCCAAGCTGCACAGTCCGGAGCAGGTGTCCGCGGTAGCAGCCTCCATCAAAGAGTTCGGGTTCGTCAATCCGGTGCTCGTGGACGTTGCCGATGGCATCATCGCGGGGCACTGCCGCGTTATGGCCGCCCAGAAGCTCGCACTTGAAACGGTCCCCTGCATTCGGCTGGCCCATCTGAGCGACGTCCAGCGGCGCGCGTACATTCTGGCCGATAACCGGCTGTCTGAGATCGGTGGCGGGTGGGACTTCGAGACTCTGAAGGTTGAACTGGAGGAGTTGAAGCTGGAGGACATTGATGTAGCCCTCACCGGTTGGGATGATGCGGCCCTGGCCGCGCTGAGCGATGCCTTTCAGGGCGAGCCGCAGGGCGGTGATGACGAACAGGGCGAGGAGGAAAAGGCCAACACCGTGGTTGTCATTGGGCAATACCGGATGGAGATCCCCAGGAAGAAGTACATGGACTGGCTGGAGGAGATCCGACAGGCCGTAGGATTCGATGATCCGGCGATCGAGAAGGAGATCTTGCGGAGGCTCAAACTGTGAAGCTGGTCCCCATTGACTCCATTCAGCCGAGCACCTATAACCCCCGCAAGGCCGACGCGGACCGTCTCGATCTGGTCGCCCTATCTCTCGACAGACTTGGATTTCTCCTCCCGATCTTCGCGACGCCCGCGGGCGAGATCATCTCGGGCCATCAGCGGCATCACGTTGCGGCCCTGATGGGCGTGAAACAGGTGCCAGTTGAACTGATCACCAAGGCTCTCTCGCTGGATGATCGAAAGGCTCTGAACGTCGTGTTCAACCGTGCCACAAACGATCTGGACCGGGACGACACCAGCGAGACGGTCACCCGGGAGCTGGCTTTGGCCAATGTGAGAGCCATGGCCGAAGCGCTTCCCTCGATCCCGCCCGACACAGAAGCCTTCTACCCGTGCCTACGCCCCGTAAACAAGGCCATCAGGCCGTTACTCAAGATCAACTACGGAGCGTGGATGCAGTACGCCCGAAATGTCTCCCGCACGCTTCAGCTTCGCGGGGGCACCATGCCGATCGTCACGGATCCGGACGGTCGGGTCGTCAACGGCATCGGGCGCCTGCAGCTCGCCGCGGAGCAGAAAGAGCAGTTTGTCCCCGTGGTCGAAGTCCCTCACGCGGCCGCCGAGTTCGCCCGGGCGGTGCTTAATTACCTGTCCATGGACTTCAACATCCACGAACGGTACGCGGACGTGCTCCGGTATAACTCATTCCGCCGGGCGGTGAGCAACCGGCCCGGCCTCGGGAAGGGGTTCTATGTGGCTCATTTCGGAAACACCACGACGAAGACGTTCGACATCCATCGTCCCGACATTTCGGCCAAGTGGCGGACCAAGTACGGTACCGCCGTCCTGGACTTCGGCGCCGGCCACTTCACCGATACGGAGATTCTCCGGTCCATCCGGGTGGACGTCACCCCGTTCGAGCCCTATCCGCTGATCGGGAGCGAGATCGACATTGCGAAATCACGCCACGGGGCCCGCCAGTTCCTGGAGACGGTGGCCTCTGGCAAGGCGTGGAAGACGATCTTCATTTCCTCAGTGTTCAACTCGATCCCGTTCATGGGCGATCGCGATAAGGTCGCCACGATCTGTTCGGCCCTGTGCCGCGACGAAACAAGGGTCCACATTTGGACGATGTCCACCAAACAGGCCAACCTCAAGGCGATCGACAGCGACGGGTTGAATCAGAAAATGGCGCTGGGGATCCAGTTCAAGCTGAACTACGAACCGAACACGATCATCGGCTCATTCGGCAGCAAGCCGAAGGTCCAAAAGTTCCACACCGGCGGGGAACTGCAGACGCTGCTCGCGAACAGCTTCCGGGACGTTCAGATCAGGCACATCCACGACAGCTTCATCTGCGTGTGCTCCGGCGCCGTGATCCAGCCACAGCGGCTCGCAGAGGCTTTGGCGTTCGAGTTCGATCTTCCGTACCCGGACGGCACACGCATGGGCCTGGTCCAGGAGGCCAAGGCGGCATTCTCGAAACGACTCGGCATCACTATTTCATAGGGGGGAACCATCATGGACGTCATTGATCAGGTTAAAGCGGGGGAAAGGTGGAAGTTCGATCAGGAGGTGACGACCGTTTTCGACAACATGCTGCGACGATCCATACCGCAGTATGACTCGATGCGGTCCGCGTGCCTCGATCTGGCCCACCGTTACATCAGGCCGGAAACGGACGTGGTCGACCTGGGCTGCAGTCGGGGCGAGGCCCTCGCGCCACTGGTTCACCGTTACGCCGACCAGAACCGGTTTATCGGCGTCGAGGTCTCCGCTCCGATGCTACAGGCCGCCCGGGAGCGGTTCGCGCCCCTGATAGCCTCTGGCCGGGTCCAGATCCTGGATATGGACCTTCGCCACCTGTACCCCGAATGCTCGGCCAGCCTCACCCTGTCCATTCTCACGTTGCAGTTTGTTCCGATCGAGCACCGGCACCGCGTTATCCAAAAGGCGTTCAACCACACGGTTGCCGGCGGCGCGCTGATCATGGTCGAGAAGATCCTCGGGCGGTCCGCCGACCTTAACGAAACCATGGTTCACGTCTACCTCGATATGAAGGCCCGCAATGGCTACACCGAGGAGGAGATTGAGCGCAAGCGCCTTTCCCTGGAGGGCGTCCTGGTCCCGGTGACTGCCTCGTGGAACGAAGATATGCTCCTGTCCGCCGGCTTCTCCCGTGTGGAGTGCTTTTGGCGGTGGATGAACTTTGCCGGCTGGATCGCTCTGAAGTAGTTTCGTCCATCCCTGCTTGATGATTCGCGGTAACCGTTTCCCGTGGCGTCGCTCCTGACGCCTTTCAAAAAACTTTAACATTTCCAGAAAAGACTATTGATAAAGCTAACCTGCTTTGGTTTACTGGCTACAATGAGCACGACAAAAAGCACCTCGGCATTGGGCTACGAAATCACGAAGCACAAAGACGGAC
Organism: uncultured Verrucomicrobiota bacterium; assembly: GCA_964404035.1. Lineage (GTDB taxonomy): Bacteria > Verrucomicrobiota > Kiritimatiellia > CAIKKV01 > CAITUY01 > CAMBRF01. Next base: position 30,335 of record CAYOIT010000016.1, read on the forward strand.
GCTTTTTCAATGTGCTGGATCCGAACGGCGAGCTGGTCTGTGTCGCTGTTTACCGCAAGGGTGCGGCGGAGGTTATTCGCAGGCTGGAACACAGGGAGCAGAGAAAATCAGATGAGTAAGACAAAGCCAGTCGAAACGGCTCATAGAGAATGGAGAGTCGTGCCAGAGGTCGGGAGCACTACTTATGGACGGGATTCTGAACACTGGGACAAGATCGCCCAAGGATGCTGCAACCTCTGCAAGCGTGAAATTGGGTACGGCGTTGGAGTCTTTCTTTACTACCCGGGTGAGCACGCGCTGCACATTAGGTGCGTCGAGGAAGATGAGGCACGAGTTATCGAGAATCGGAATAATCCATTCTTCATTGAGGAAGCCGCAAGAATAGGACGTGTGACCATCGAAACGTTCAGGGCCTTGAAGAACTACGAAAAAGACCGGCTCATTGAACAGGCTATTGCCGCAAGGGCTACTGTGACTGAAGAGGTGGCACAATGATCCCGGACACCGCCCTTATCCCTCGAAACACGGTCTCAGGCATGATCGATGCCTACACCACGGCCCTACAGGAGGTTACCCAGGCCGCTGAACTGATGGCTCGGGCGAAGGAGCGTATGGGTTCGGCCTTCGGACAGCATCGCGACACGCTCTTTCCGAACCACATCTCAGACTACGGCCTGAAGGATCTACCGTCGATCGCGGGAAAGACCATGCTCAAAAACGCATGGACCAGCGTGGCCGAAAGGACCGGTATCCGGGCCCTGATGTCCATCAAGACCCGGGAGGAGTTCGACAAACAAGTCGACCGGGGAGAACTCCCCCCGCTCACCGAGGAGAATGTCTGGTCGTTCCTGCATGGCCTCGGGAACCAGATCAGTGGTTTACTGCAACAATCGGCCCTGGAGGTCTTCGAGTGGTTGCGGCCGCATCGCAGCCTTTACAAGACCAACACCGAGTTTGAGCTCAAGCGGAAGGTCGTCCTGGAGTTCATGGTCGAGAACTGGGCCCACGGGGCCTTTCACGTGGCCTACCGGAAAGAACAGTACATCATTGCCCTCGACAATGTCTTTCATCTTCTCGACGGGAAAGGTCCTGTGAAGGAGCAGGGTGAGTTCCTACAGACGATCAAGAACGCCATGCAGGCCGGTCAAACCCACTGCGAGACCCCTTACTTTCGGGCCAAGTGGTTCCGCAACCACAACATGCACATGGAGTTTCTCAGGTCCGATCTGATTGATCGCCTAAACGCTCTCGCCGGCGGCCGCCACATCAAACCCACTCACCAGGAGGGCCCATGCGCACCCACAGCGATGACTGTTGGATAACCGTGCTCGATCCCGGCGCCGGTGCTCCGGTGGATCCGGACCAAGACCCCGGCGCCCGTGGCATCCTCGCCGGCAGCGCAGAGGTTGCGGCCATGATCGCCGTCCAGGAGGCGCAGGGCCTCGGAGACGGGCCCCACCGGGTGGCGGTGTGCCACCCCGGCCCACCTCCGAAGCTAATCCACGTGTTTGTGGTGACGCCGGTACCTCCGAAAAGTGTTGATTCGCAACGCCGGCGTTCGTATTTACACGTGTAGATCACACAAGAGGTCCCATGAAATCGAAACCAGTCGTCTGTTCGCAGTGCGGCGCGGCGCTCCCGGCCTACATCGTCGATCAACGCCGATCCGGGGCAATGGGGGGGAGTAAAACCTCCGTGCGCAAGGCTCAGGCCGTGAAAGCCAATGCCTCAAGGCCCCCTCGGCCAGGATCCCGGCCGCGAGGCCGACCTGTCACCAAGAAACCACACGTCAAGCCGTAGCCGCGATCGACACCACACGCGCCGGCGTCTTCGGCCGGATCGACCAATAAGCGGCCGCCTCCTCCGGGCGGACCAGGTTCCGGTAATTGGTGTAGAGGACATCCGGCGTCGTGTGACCCATCTCGAAGGCCGTCCGGGGTGCGTCCTGGAACTGGGCAAGGTGATAGGACCCGAAACTGTGCCGCATCGCATTGTGGGGCCATTGGGTGATGTTGGCGGCCATGAGAATGCCGGTCTTGCCTTTCAGCCGTTTCCGGACCAGCGATTCTCCGGGCGCGACAAGTCCGGTACCCAGCGCATAGTCCGTAAGCCACTCGGCCAAATTATCGGAGATCGCCACGTGGCGTTGACGGCGCCGCTTGGCCGTCTCCGGCCGGACCGTGATCAGGCGGGACTTCAGATCGACATTCTCCCACCGGAGCTGAAACAGTTCCGCCGTCCGCAGGCCGGCGAATAGCCCGATGGCCACCCAGGGCACCAAGTCCCGCCACGTCCGTTCTGTGGCATGGAGCAGGGCCGTGGCCTGTTCTACGGTGAAGATCTGCGGCATCGTATCATCCGACGTCTGCCGGTGAAGCCCCTCGGCTGGGTTGCCGGTCAGCAAGCTGAGGCCCTTCGCATAGTTGAATAGCCCGACCAGCACCGTGCGGAAATTGTGGCGGGTCGTTCCCACGTAACCCTTCCGGTCCAGCCACTCCACCAGTGTTTTCGTGGCTACCTCTGCCGCCGGGATCTGGCCCAGGTCCCTCACGACGATTCCCAGGCGTGACCGGAGATCTCCGATTGTCCGCGGGCGTCGGTTCGCCCTCTGCTTCTCCTCGATGTACGTGCTCACCAGTTTCTCCATGGTGATGGAGCGGTCGACCGCCACATGGTTCCGTTCCCAGAACTCCAGGAGGTCACGCAAGCTCACCCCGGCCGGCAGCCGGCGGACCGTGTCGGAGGCGTCGGCCAGCTCTCGATTGGTGAGGGGAGTTCCGGCGTTGAGAATTTGGGCTTGAAGTTTGTCGATCCATGACTTAGCTTCAGCCACTGTTTTGAAGGTTTTCCGGTGGCGGGCATAGTCATGATTCACTTCAGCCATGAAAGAGCGGCCGCGCGGTCTGATGAGCGCGCCGAGGTAGGGAATGTTGGCGAGTGTCTTTTTCATCTGATCTGTCGTCACAATGTCGTCACAGGGCCTATTTTGTCAAGCCCGGAAAATCAGCGTAACAGATTGCAGTTGTAACACCTGGAGAGGTGGCTGAGTGGTTGAATGCAGCGGTTTGCTAAACCGGCAGACGATTCAGCGGCTTTTCCTTCACCCCTCGCTCAATACGTTCACTTTCAACGGGTTACCATCTCTATTCCGGCGCGACGTGTCGGACTGGCTGTGACAGAGTGAGACACGATTGAACGTTTTACGGCCTTGTTCGTCACAATTCGTCACAATCGGCCCGGTTACCTCGTCCGGGACGTGACCACCAGACACGGGGCCTTGGACTGCTTCCCGAACTGGTTCTCGACTGTGGTTTCCTTGATCGTTCCTACCAGGTAAACGCCGGCGCTGTCGGTCGAGTTCTCCGTCCAGATCCTCTTCATCTCCTCGAACTGCTTTTTCCCAAATTGGGAATAGAGGTTGTGCCCTTTGTGCCAGAGGTTCACCTCCCACAGATCCGGCCCGAGTTGGTTGATGTCGGACCGCGTGGAGATCCGGACCGTCACCGTCTTTCCAACCCACTCCATCCAGGACGCCCTGACATCATCGATGGTCAGGGCGTTTTCATTTTGAGCGGCGACCTGCAGCCCGAGCACGACGAGCGCCACCAGAAGACACAGCGTTTTCATTGTGGGTATCCTCATAGCGCGGCCGGGCCTCCTGCTGCTGGCTGAGTGCCCTTCTGGGCGTACTTGGCGCGCTTCTCCTTCACCAGTGACCTGACGAACTTGGATCGGTCCACATCGTTGGCGGTGCAGTATTCGTCAATCCATTCGAGCATTTCCCTCGGCACACTGATGGTTGCAGTGGTGTACAGGGGGTCGCGTTTCGGTTGTCGTTTCATGCTCATCATCATTCTCCTTTCAGGCGGAAGAATACCACTCCATGACCGTCTGCAACAGAAATTAAGACACAGTCTTAAAAAAAGTGAAAATTTTACAAGTACACGTTGACACAGTGTCTTACACTGTGTTATTGATTAACACATGCAAGCGGTACCTGTTTCAATCGAAAACATCACAAAGAAAAGGATCCAGATGGCTGAGAAAGGTGAGGGGGGGAGTATTCCCAAATCGGACAATGTCACGATGACCATTCGGCTACCGATCGAACTCAAGCAGTGGATTGAGGAGATGGCGGCTCAGGAGTGCGAGGGGAACACCAGCATGATGTTCCGAAAGTTGATCAAGGAAAAACGCGATTCTCTATTGATCAATGTCTGAGACCCCATACCTGAATCAGCGCGAGGCAGCCCAGCACCTGAACGTGAGGCTCGGAACGCTTCGCAAGCTGGTGGCCAGGAGAGCAGTCGCGTTCATCCGTATCAGCCCACGGGTGATGATGTTTCGCCGGCCGGATTTGGATCGGTTCATGGATCAACGGGTTATCAGGGAGGTATGACCATGGAAGACAATGCCTATCGAGTGACGTTCGGGGATGGATCGGCCATGTACATCACGGAGGAATCCGCGGAGGCCGCCAAAACCAAGGCCAGTCTGTACGCCTGGAAAGTCTGCGATTACTTCCCGACCGTGGTGGCCGTGGAAAGGGTTTCCGGGGAACTTGCGGTGCTGGCCGCAGGAGGCAAAGCGGCATGAGCGTGGCGCAACTCGAACTTCTGGACGGTGCCTGTAACCCGGTGCCGAGGATTCACACCAACAGCGGGGTGGCCTACCGGCAGGAGGCCAAGGTTCTGGGGGAACGGGCCCGGCTGATTTTGAACTGGTTCCGGGAGTGCGGACCGGCGTCGGATCGGCAGTGTAAGGACGCGCTGTTCGGACAGGTGGCGGACATGAACCGGGTGCGGCCCAGGGTGACGGAGCTGGTCGAGACCGGTCTTCTGGAGGAGGCCGGGAACGTGGTGGATGAAGTGACGTTCAAACGGGTGCGATTGTTGAAAGCGAGGACGACATGAACGGACTGTGGTGGAACGGATGGCAGCGGGGTCTGGTCGAGGTGTTGCGGGCGCGCGCGAAGCGGAACCAGAAGCCGGTGCTGTGGGGTTGGCAACTGTAGGCAAAATCAAATCAGAAAGAGGGTAGATCAGATGAGAAGCTCAGAGATTAAAGACATATTAGTGACAATTCGTGGACGGAAGGGGTCTCCACTGGTGATTCATCAGTTTGGAGAGAAGGCACGAAAAGAGATTGAGATGAAACAGCAGAAGAAGGCTGTGAAGGCTAAGGAGGCCCGCGATCCTGAAGCGGAGTTCAAGGCCGCCATGTATATCGACGAGAAGGGGAGAGAATGTGCGCCGATCACAGCTATTAAAAAGTCGATTATCAGCGCCGCTACAGCATTCAGCAAGGATTTGAAGAAGGTTGCCATACGGCAGGCTGTCTTCGTGGACTGCGTAGTTGAGCCAGGGGCAATGATTGTTCCGATCGAGAATCACGACGGAACTGAGGCGCGAGGCAAGATTCGCACGGATGCTGTGACCATAGGGATGGGAACGCGAGGACTCACCTATCGGCCTCAATATTCAGAGTGGCAGCTGAGGCTGAAAATCGAGTTCAACGAACGCCTCTTAAGTGAAGAACAGTTGCTGGCTCTAATTGATCAAGCTGGATGGGGTGTCGGAATTTGCGAAGGACGTCCTGAAAAATCAAGTGCTCTCGGATGGGGAAGATTCGAGAGGGTGCAATTGCAATAGACAAGGATAGGAACGGCCTGGATTGGCGAGGTATGGCGCGGTGATGTTTGGCAGGTGAGGAAAGGTGGAGACCGGTATGGCATGGAGGGGTCGAGCGCGGATTGGATCGGCAGGCAAGGAATGGCATGGCCGGGATAGGAATGGAAAGGCATGGATGGGCAGGAACGGTGGGGCATGGAAAGGAAAAGTGAGGTCTGCATTGGCAGGTGAGGCAAGGTGTGGACTGGCGCGGATTGGTTGGGTGAGGTTTGGCAGGTGTGGAGTCTTAAAACAAGGACTCAGCAATGGGTTCGTAAATCAGAGGAGACGTAGATGGATCAGATTCAGTTAATACCGATGTCAAAGGTCATCCCGACCACGGATAACCCACGGGTGATCCGGGAGAATGACCCCAAGACGGCAGAGTTGGCGGCGAGCATCATTTCGAAGGGACTTTTGCAGCCGGTGTTGTGCCGACCGCACCCGACGAAGCCGGGATTCTACGACCTGCGGGCCGGCGAGCGGCGGTTCCAGGCTCATAAGAAGAGCGGATGGCACGGGGAGAG
>CAYOIT010000016.1:36540-44853 GCA_964404035.1 uncultured Verrucomicrobiota bacterium
GATGACTTCGTGAAGGAAGGCAAGCGGCTGCATAACTGCCTGGGGGACGGACAGTACGCGGCGCGGATGGCACGGGGAGAGAGTTTGATCGCCTTCGTCCGCGAGGCGAAGAAGCTGAACCGCGCCTTCGTGGCCGTTGAGTTCTCGCCCAAGCAGAAACAGGTTCTACAGTGCTACGCGGCGAGCAACCAGAAACCTCCGCAAGAGGTGGTCGATTTTGTGAACCGGCTGTTTGTGAAGCAACTTCCCACCTCGAGGAGAGTCGCGTGAAACGTGGCACCCTGGAACATCCGAAAACGAAGGCGCTCATGCGTGAGCTCGGGCGCCGTGTCCAGGAGCGGCAGGAACTTGGGTTCATGATGATGGCGGGGAAGGGGATGTTGTTTGCGGCGACGGGGGTACTGGAGTGCCTTTGGCACTTCACGGCAAAATACGCGCCCCGCGGTGACATTGGGCGCTGGTCGAATGAGGACATTGCGGAGGCTATCGGGTGGCCGGTGACCTCGGCCGATGACCTGGTGGGGGCCTTGGTGGAGACGAGGTGGCTGGACCAGCACCCGGAACACCGTCTGCTGGTACACGACTGGCCGGCGCACTGTGACGACCTGGTTCATGCGGTGGTCGCCCGGGCGCGGGACCGGTTCGCAGATGGGTCCGTTCCGAAGATAGGACGACTTCCAAAGGTGGAAAAGGCCGTGTTGGCGGCGTTTTATGGCGTGTTTGACAGTCCCGACGCGGACGACACGTCCCGAGAGGAGCCACACCAAACGCACACATGCGCAACACATGCGCATGAAGTGGCCATAAAAACACCTAGCCTAGCCGTAGCCTTGCCTAGCCATAGCCTTAGCCCTGCCGTTGCCGTAGCCGTGGAACCAGCGGCGCCGACCACGGCGGCAGACGGTACCCGGTTTGAATCAGCCCTGAAGACGATCAAGGGGATTCGGCCCGAGTTTGCCAGGTTGCGGGACATAGACATCCTACAGGCGTTCAATGAGGTCCCGTTTGCGGCGGTGGCGCCGGCGGTGGCCGACTTCGCCCGTGACATGGCGGGGGCCCTGGAATGCCCCAAGGTGCCCGCGAAGCTGTTGAGGGGCTATCTCGACACGGCGGCGCGCAAGATCGCCCCGGCTGATGACAAGGAGGGCAAGCGGCAGGCGCGAGAGAAGTCGACGAAGGCGATGATGGATACGCTCAAGGATCGGATTACGAAGGCGAAGCCGGAGGATCGGTGGGAGCTGATCTGTGCGCCCCCCGAAACGGTTGACAAGCAGACGTTGGAGAAATTTGCCCAGACCCTGCCGGGTGGATACCGGCGGGCCTCGGCGACGAAAGGAGCAGCAGCGTGAGTTTTCAGAGTGGATCAATGTCGTTTCGAAGAATGCACATCGTGGGCGAGATCTGTGCGGATGTGCCGGAGCAATTGTGTAAGCGGGCGATGAACCTGGAGAGCATTAAGACCGCGCGCGGGTGGGCGGCCTGGCAATCGGCCATCCAGCCCGCCAGCAGCTCGGAAGCGGTCAAGTGCGCCGGTTACGTGCGGTCGCAGTACGTGCGCTGCAAGCCGGCCATCCAGGCGGCTTACCGCAAGGCCATGATCAAGGCTGCGTTTCAACGGGAGGCGGCGCTGCGAAAGCAGACCGTGAAACAACTGCCCAAGCCGATCAAGGCGGATATCCGTAAATCGATCGACGACGCGCTGTTCGCCTCGTCGACCCCGGCCGTCAAATCGCTGGAGCTAGCCTATGAGGTCGGCAAGCCATTCCTGCTTGCCGACTGCATGACCGAGAATGAACACGATGTTCTGGCAATGGAGTTCAGGCATGCCACGGGCGGCCTGCTTCACGCCACGACCATCCCGGTGTGGTGTTCGCTCAAAGGGATTCAAGCCAGAGACTTTCACGCGTGGAACTTCCGTGACGACGAGGAGTCGGACGACGGGACGCTTGCCGATGACTTCCTCACCTGGTTGTGGGCGGCTTCTGTGAACGGGCAGGGCATGTTCACAGACGTGTTTGTCGATGGACCGATCACCCTGGAAGGGGAGTGCGAGCGCGGACCGAAGCTGGTCGGGCTGAAGCAGGGCACCCCCACGCTTGGATCCGAACTCGTGGCCACGCTCCGGGACGGCAAAAAGATCACCAAGGCCGAAGTCACGCTGATCATCGGACAACATCCGTTCTCGGGGATGGTCGACAACACGCTGGCGTTCCGGGGCGTGCGTCTACCTCTGAGCGTTGAGAACGATCAGGAGGGGATGTTCCTCGAGCGCATGGTGTTCGCCGGCAGCTGGATCGATTCCTTTTACCGGATCGTGGACGCCTACATTGCCGAGCGTCGCGACCAGGCCGCCTGGGACAAACGTACCCGCTCGATCAGAACGTTGCTCCAGGAGCAATCGGTGAGTCCGCGGGCGAAGGTTGTGGTGACGAAGGAAGTCCCGGCGCCGGACGCGACGCGTGGTGTTTCTCCGTTAGAGATCGTCGTGGACATGGACGTCAAGTGCACGGCCTGCGGGAAACCTGGGGCCACCAAGAGCGGCCGGTGCCTCTCATGCCTGTCTCAGATCAGCGAGGAGCTGGTAACGGCTGCCGTGGACATCATCAAGGAAACCCAGCGGGCCTCGGTGAGTTCTATCCAGCGTCGCCTGAGGATCGGCTATTCCATGGCGGCGAACATTATGGACTTGCTGGAGGAGCGGGGCATGGTAGGGCCCGCGCTGGGAAGCAAGCCCCGTGAAATCCTGATGCCGATGGAGGGGGGCAAGTGAAGATCCCCGTGGTCAACAAGCGGGTTAGCCAGCCGGGGCTTACCCAGTACTCGCTTTTCGAGTCGCTGCTTAGAACCTTCAAAGTCCCGGCGCCGGAGAGAGAGCACAAGTTCTACCCCACCCGCAAGTGGAAGTCCGATTACTGCTGGCCCATGCACAAGCTGGCGGTCGAGATCGACGGCGGGGCGTTCTCCGGCGGCCGCCATACCACCGGGGCGGGGTTCGCGAAGGATCAGGAGAAGCGAAACGCCTACGCCATGCTCGGGTACCGGGTGTTGACGTTCTCGCCGCGTGAGGCCCGAAACGGGAAGGCCGCCCAGCTTGTGCGGCACTGGTTTGCGCTTTGGACACAGGAAAACGTTGGTAAACCGAACGAAGGAGATCAGTTATGCGGACGGGGATGAACAGGATGGAACGGGGGTATGGGAAGAGGGTGAAGCATGAAGACCAGGCGGGGGAACTCAGCATTCCGCCGCCGGATCCGGAAACGCCGGTCGAGATCGACGAGCGCGACTTTCTCGCGTTCCCGGCGGTGTCGCATCAGCCGGCGCACTGCCCGAATTGCGGCTCCAAGGAGAGCCACATTTACAAGACCGGGCATCCGACCCACGACACCACGAAGCGGTACCACGTGTGTCAGTACGTGTTCCCTAATGGCCGAAAATGCGGGGCCAAGTTCAGGAGCCTGGAGGAGTTGAACCGGGTGGACTTCGCGCACGAGTTTGAGTGAGTGATGGATCGAGAGACCAAACCAAATCAGATGAGGAAATAAGATGCCGAGAGAATACATGACGATCGAGTTGGGAGCCATGGCAACTGTGCCGGTGTATGCGGATGGATCAGGGAAGGCTGGTCACACGTTCGAGTACAATCTGAAGCAGTTGGCAAAGCACGCGGAGTGCGTAGACCTGTTGTGCGCCTTCATTGCCAACAATATCGAGAAACTGGTAGGCCTATCGTGGGAACCAGACGTTTACGACACGGCGATGCGGATTGAGTGCCAGTGGTGCAAAGGGGAGCGTACCGATGCCAAGAAAGTTGCCCGCCTCTTCCCTGGTTTGAAGTGGCGCCGGGTAGAACCCGAATACGGTATCGATAAAGCCACCGTGCGCGACTGGATGGCCGAGTGTGACGGTATCAAGATTCGGATCAGAAGAGCAGAAGTCTACAAACCCGTGGTGGTCAAAGCGCCATGGTCGAACAGCTTACCCATTCAACTGGGGGACGAGTAACATGAGAGTTCTGATGTGCCAACATAGGTTTGCGCCGAAGATCCTGGACGGATCGAAGCCGCACACGATCCGGGCTACGGCCCGGTGCAAGGTGGGGGATCTGCTGAGCCTGCGGATTTGGACCGGAAAGCCGTACAGGAGCAAGCAGAGGCGTCTGAGGGAAGTCCTGTGCACGGCGGTGGATCCGATCATGATCATGGAGCATGACGTGTTCGTGGATCAGCTCGCCGTGCCCGGCCAGCACCTTGCCGTGGCGGATGGGTTCCGGGACTGGGAAGAGATGCGGGAATGGTTCCGGACGGTGCACGGGTTGCCGTTCCAGGGCTGGCTGATCCAGTGGGGGACGCCGCCGTCGTATGTTTGGAAACCAGGAAGGGGGATGGAATGACGTCTGACGCGTTCAAACGAATCTCGGATCCAAACTACCGGCCGACCGTGCCCGAGATCATGGCCTGTGTGACCGAGGAGGAGGCGGAAGTGCTGAAGGTACTGTGGAGCGTGGGACTGCATCCTGGGTTCCACCCCACGCTGATCAAGGCGGCGACCGGCGTGGCCGGGATCGTGAAGGCGCTGCGTGACACGCTGGCGGATCCGCCGCCTGATGTCCAGGAGCTGGTGATGGAGAAGCTGGGGGTGCACCGGAGTCTGTTGGCTCAGGCTGAGCTGACTGAGGCCATGACGAATGCCATTCGCGAGGCCCTGCACGTGCTGGAAATGCCCCGTCCGGAGGATCCCGCCGGTAAACAGTGTGACGTGAACGTGGCTATTGCCTGGCTGCTGAGGGCCTTGGCGGCGAAGCGGCTCCATGAGACGGGGCGGTCGTTTCGGGTGTCGCCGGAGCGGTGGGAGAAGATTGGGCGGGAGGCTTTGGAAGAGACGGCTGGGGAGAAGCCGCTCGCCGGCGCTGCGCGGCAAGGGGGGGCAACATGAAGCGGCGTATGACGAAGAGCGGGGTGCCTTGGGCGGATTACCGGTGGAACCCTATCGAAGGGTGCTCACCCATGAGTACCGGGTGCAAAAACTGCTATGCGGCGGGGTTCGCGAAGCGGTTCCATCGCGTCTGGGGGCGGCCGGTGTTTCATGCGGAAAAGCTCGTGGAACCGGTGAACACCAAGCGGCCGGGACTGGTGTTTGTGTGCTCAACGTCTGACTTCTGGCACCAAGGGGTTAAACTGGCGTGGCGGGATCTCATGTTCGAGGTGATGAAAATGGCGTCTTGGCACACGTATCTGATTCTCACGAAACGGCCGGTGAACATCCCGAGCGAGTTCGTCTGTCCTGAGAATGTGTGGCTGGGGGTGACGTGTGAGACCCAGGCGCTGGCCGATTACCGGTGGCCGATTCTGTCAAAGATCCGGGCGCCGGTGAGGTTCGTGAGTGTTGAGCCGATGCTGGAGCCGGTAAGCTTCATGGAGACTGAGGCGATCATTCTTCCGGATTGGGTGATCTGCGGGCCGGAGAACGGGCCCCACAAGCGAAAGTGTGATCCCAAGTGGATTGACCGGCTCTCCTGGGAACACAGTGACGACCGGCCGGGACGGTATTTCTTTGACAAGCGGAAAGACGCGGTCCGGCAAGAGTTTCCGCCGGTGAAAGGAGAACGCTGATGATTATGCCTTTGAAAACGACCCGGGAGCAGGAACCGGAGCGGATGTACGGAAACGACCTGTATCGCGAGATCATCGGGTTCGGCTACGGCAACCCTGAACACGCTCGCCTGGTCCTGGAAGTGTGGAGCCCCACGCCGTGGGTGCTGAATGTCCACATCGGGGACCGGCGCCGGGAGATCGAGGAGTGGTGCGTGGCCAAGTGGGGGCGGGAGTCGTCGCCAATCCATAACCAGGCGGGATTGTGGCATTGCGGCGGCGTGACGGTGCACGGGTGGAACTGGATCGGGTTCAAGACTGAGTCGATCATGCGGCAGTTCGAGGAGCAGTGGCCTTCGCCGGCGCGGCGGGTGGGGGTGGTTGTTCGGACCTGCGGAGAGTGCCGCTGGTTTGAGCTGGAGTGCAATGAAACCTGCCTTGAGCCTGGCCACGTCGCCTGTGCCAAGTTTGATAAGAAGCTCGCTGACTCGCTTTCGCTCGCCGGCGCCGGGGGTGAAGCGTGAATGCACCGAATCGCTGTCTTCGCGTTTTCCCCCGTAGGATTAAGGCCGCAACCCCACGCGACCAGTTCTCTCGCGTCGGCCCTCCTGGCTGGCTGGAAGAGGTTGACGAGGTTCTTGTGTCAGTGACGTTTTCCTGGGACTTACCTGAGGCCGAGCGTATTGCCGAGCAGTGGGCGAAGATTGCACCGGTCCGAATTGGCGGACCGGCCACCGGCATGCGCGGCGAAGAGTTTGAGCCGGGCATGTTCCTCAAACCTGGCTACACGATCACGTCACGTGGTTGCCCGGAGTGTTGCTGGTTCTGCGGAGCGTGGAAACGGGACGGGGCGGTCGCCCGTGAACTGCCGATCCGCGACGGATGGAACGTGCAGGATGATAACCTGCTTGCGTGCAGTGAGGCGCACATTCGCGCCGTGTTCGCCATGCTGGCGCGGCAGCGCCAGCAGGCCGAGTTCACGGGCGGCATGCATGCCGCCCGCCTAAAGCCGTGGCATGTTGATCTGCTGTGCGGACTCAAGCCTCGCCCGATCGTGTGGCTGGCCTATGACGAGGACAGCGACCTTGACCCGTTGCGCGAGGCGTGCCGAATGCTCAAGGCTGCTGGATGGTACCGGCAGTGCATGCGCGCCTACGTCCTTTGTGGTTATGACGGAGACACGCAACCACAGGCCGAAGCTCGTATGCTTCGCGTGATGGATTGCGGGGCCGATCCCATGGCGATGGTGTACAGGGGAAAGGATGGACTCGAGGCTGAGGGCTGGCACGCTTGGGCGCACAAGTGGATCCGGCCGGCGAGAATGCACGCGGCGAACAAACCATGACCAACATCACCTATCTGCTCGATCTGAACTACACGCTGGTGGAGGCTTCCTATGGGGACGGCTCGGAAAAGCTCGCCATGGAGAAGCGGCTCCAAACGGAACGGTACCGCACCTGGCTGGTCGACCTTCTCCGCGGTGAACACGTCATCATGATCACCGCCCGGCCGGCCCAGTGGAAGGACGCCACACTCGCCCGGATCCGGGAGACAACCGGGTGGGGCCCCAGCGAGGCGTATTTCAACTGGACCAAGCTCCCGCCGCCCGTGCTCAAGGAACGGGTGCTGCTCCGGATGGTCTTCCGCGCCCGCGGACTGAGGCCGGGGCAGTGCTTCGCGATCGAGAGCAACCCTAAGACGCGGGCCATGTATGCCCGGCATGGGGTGAGATCGACTTCTGTTCGAGCGGTTATTTGGTCAAATCTCGGTCAAATGATTGCCCAGGCCGAATAGTACGAATGGAACCTATAACCCAAGTTCACGGTTGACTGCTCGGTTCGTATTGTCTGCAACGGCTTTCTTGAATGTTTGGTCCACCTGTCGACGTGGTGGCATATCGATCCCTTTTCCTGACAGTAACTCGGACACTGTTAGAATCTGCATTTTGGGATATTTCTTGCCCCACACCTCTGATTGATAGAACCCGGAGGTAGTCGCCTCCAGTTTCATCGGGGCAGTGGGCTCTTGCATCGAGATGAGTACGCCAATCGCAGCTTTCTCGCGTTCGAGAACACCCTTCAGGTCTCGAACGTGCGCAGCTCCCGTGTGCCCGGCCTTCACTGACAGAATGACACTCTCGAAAGCTCCAGGCTTGTCACCTTGAAACACAATCTTTCCATCGATGCCCTTGTCTGAGCCCTTTTTCTGTTCTACTGGACGCGCTCCAACAAGACCAAGAGCCCACCATTGGAACTGGTAGGGGTCGGATTCTGCCAAGGCTTCAGCATCGGGAATACTGGTGGGTTCACCGATCACTTCAAACTTTGCAGTACTCCCGTAAGAGTCTTTGAGTCTGGTCTTCATCAGGGTGATTGCAAGGTGTGTGACATCGATCCCCACCCATTGACGATTTAGCCGTTGTGCCGTGGCAATCGTGGTCCCGCATCCACAGAACGGGTCAAGGACGATGTCACCTTCATTGCTGCTGGCGGTCAAAATCCGTTCAAGAAGTGCTTCGGGCTTTTGTGTGGGATAACCGAGTTTTTCCTCTGCCTGTGCCTGTACTGGTCTAATGTCACACCATACGTCACCAACCGGAGTTCCTTCCTGTTCATCGAGGTATCGTTTCAACTGAGGAACACCTCCGGGATGGGTTTGAACAACAAGACCTTGTTCGTAGGCTTCGGCCATTCGTGCCTTTGTCCATCTCCATACCCTTGTCACA